>NZ_JAZTZI010000171.1:0-39933 GCF_045637405.1 Anaerovibrio sp. | reverse complement strand
GCTGCTTATACTGAGGGGTTTAACCCTCATCTGAAGATGTCCTTTGCTTCACCATTGTCATTGGGTGTAACCTCTGATGCGGAGTATATGGATTTTGAATTGACAAAGCCCCTTTGTCAGCCGGAGATTTTTGACAAGCTGTCTGCAGCCCTGCCTCCTGGAATAAGGCTTATTAAGCTAAAGCCGGTAAAGGAACCAAAGCCTTGTGAGGGAAAAAAGCATAAGGCCCTGATGGCCGAAGTGGAGCAGGGAATCTATGAGGTGGCAGCACCTCTTACTGGTGATTGGGATGCTGCAGTTAAGGCTGTGGAAAGATATAATGGTACCTCTGAGGTGAATTATCATCGCGTTACCCCTAAAAAGACCAGGGATATTGAGGTTAAGCAGTATATGCTGGAGCCTGTGAAAATTGGCATGAGTGGTGATTGGGTGAAGCTCACCATGAACATTTCCATTACTCAGACCGGAAGTATAAAGCCAGCTGAGATATTGGAGCTTTTACATAATGAATATGGTCTGCCAGTTGCGTTGGGCCGGGCATTAATCAATCGCAGCAAGCTCATGGGCCAGGGCAAGGACCTTATAGATTTAGTATAAAAGGACATCATGAAATCACCCCATGCCACCCACATAAACAAGTATAACTTCAATGGAAAGGAGGGGCTGCAATGAAAACCATATATGTGAATGTGATGCCGGAAGAAACCCGCATGGCTGTTGTTGAGAATGGCCAGCTCATGGCTTTGGAGCTGGAAAGGCCGGAGCATGCCCATTTGGTAGGCAACATATATAAGGGGCAGGTGCAAAATGTTCTTAAAGGAATGCAGGCCTCCTTTGTGGATATTGGCCAAGCAAAGAATGCCTTCCTTTATGTCGGCAATGGTAAAATAGCTTCCACGGCCCAGGCAAATTCTCCAAGGGAAAATGTCACAGTGGGTCAGAATGTCATTGTCCAGATAATAAAGGATGAGGTTGGCACAAAGGGCCCACGGGCTACGATGCATTTATCTATTCCTGGCCGTCATGTGGTATTGATGCCCAATTCTGCGTATATTGGAACATCCCATCGTATAGAGGGTAATGAGGAGCGCCAGCGGCTTCACCATATTGTTCGGGCTGAGGTGCCAAAGAATATGGGGTGTATCATCCGCACTGCGGCTCAGGGACAGCCGGCGGAAAATATCGTTAGGGATATCCGCTACCTGATGAAATTATGGGATGAGATACTGGCCAAGGCAAAGCTGTCTGCCACCAGCTCTTTATTGTATCGTGATGCAGATTTGGTAATCAGAATTGTCCGGGACTATCTCAGTGACGATGTGGACAAGATGGTTATTGACAATCCAAAGATGTACAAGAGGGTTTGTGATCTAATAAAGGCAACCTCTCCGGATGTACTGCAGCGTATTGAATTGTACGATGGCAGCAATATTTTCAAGGATAATGGCGTTACCGAGGCACTGGAGCAGCTAAAGAACCGTACAGTTGAGCTGAAGTCCGGTGGCTTCCTTGTAATAGATAAGACTGAGGCTATGACGGTTATTGATGTTAATACCGGCAGCTTTGTAGGAGACATGAATCTGGCAGACACGGTGTACAAGCTGAATATTGAAGCGGCTGATGAAATTATGCGTCAGCTTCGTTTGCGGGATATTGGTGGCATGATACTGGTGGACTTCATTGATATGGAAACCCGGCAGCAAAATGATGCTCTGTTGGAAAGAATGCGGCAGTTGGCCTTGAAGGATCGTTCCAAGACTAATATAGTGGATATTACCTCTTTGGGGCTGGTGGAAATAACCAGACGGAAATCACGGAAAAATATTGAAAGCATGCTGTATTGTCAGTGCCCAGTTTGTGAGGGCAACGGCAGAGTGTTGTCCCCGGAGTCATTGGCGGTGAAGGTATGCCGTAATATACGCCGCATAGAAGCCAGAAAGCATGCAGCTGATGGCTATATACTTCAGCTTAATCCCCAGGCGGCCAATGAAATCAGGGCTATGGACAGCTTTAGACGACTTAGGGAGGAATTTGGCGTAGATATTTCTTTGGAGTCCTCACGGGAGGTAATGCCGGGGACTTACATCCTTACACAAAAATAAAAATATTTATAGTTGCATTCTATATTTGTATATGGTATAGTATTTCACGGTGTAATTAGAAAAACGCACGCCAGAGGACGTTTAACCTGTGCCCAAAGTGGTGGTTTAAACGGATGAGGCTGGCGGAGGAAATAAAAACAGGAGGTGCACCACTATGGCAGTTGTTTCTATGAAACAGTTATTAGAGGCTGGTGTTCATTTCGGACATCAGACCAGAAGATGGAACCCTAAGATGGCTAAGTACATCTTCACCGAGCGCAATGGTATCTATATCATTGATCTTCAGAAGACCGTTAAGAAGGCTGAGGAGGCCTACAACTTCGTACGCAGCGTAGCTGAGTCCGGCAAGTCCGTTCTTTTCGTTGGTACCAAGAAGCAGGCTCAGGAGGCTATCAAGGAAGAGGCTCTGAAGGCTGACCAGTATTTCGTAAACGAGCGTTGGTTGGGCGGTATGATGACCAACTTCAAGACTATTCAGGCTCGCGTTAAGCGTCTGAAGGAGCTTGAGGCGATGGCAGAAGACGGTACCTTCGAGGTTCTTACCAAGAAGGAAGTACAGGGCCTGAAGCATGAGATGGAGAAGCTCGAGAAGTATCTCGGCGGTATCAAGGATATGAAGGAGCTCCCAGGTGCGCTGTTCATCGTTGACCCACGCAAGGAGAGAATCGCTGTAGCAGAGGCCCACAAGCTCAACATTCCAATCGTGGCTATTATCGATACCAACTGCGATCCAGATGAAATCGATTATCCAATTCCTGGTAACGACGATGCTATTCGTGCCGTTAAGCTCATTACCGGCAAGATTGCAGATGCTGTTATCGAGGGTCGTCAGGGCGAAGCTGCTGAGGCTCCAGCTGAGGACGCTGAGTAATATGAACCTTAAAAGGGGTAAGGGGATATCCCTTATCCCTTGTTTTTTTGAAATTATATCCGAATTAATAGGGGGAAATAAACAATGGCACAGATTACTGCTGCATTAGTTAAAGAACTGCGCGAGATTACCGGCGCTGGTATGATGGACTGCAAGAAGGCTCTCGTTGAGTGCGATGGCGACAAGGACAAGGCTATCGATTATCTCCGTGAGAAGGGCATTTCCAAGGCTGCAAAGAAGGCTGGCCGTATTGCTTCCGAGGGTGTTGTAGCTGCTGCTTATGATGCTGCATCCAACACTGCTTGTCTGGTTGAGGTTAACTCCGAGACGGACTTCGTTGCAAAGAACGACAACTTCAAGGAACTGGTTAAGAAGATTGCTGAGCACATCATTGCGACCAAGCCTGCTGATATTGATGCTCTCAATGCTTCCATGCTTGATGGCAAGACTGTTGCTGATGTTATGACTGAGGCTGTTGCTTCCATCGGTGAGAAGCTGTCCCTCCGTCGTTTCGTTGTATATACTTCCGAGAACAAGCTGGCTACTTACATCCACATGGGTGGTAAGATTGGTGTAGTTGTAGAGCTTTCTGGTGGCAGCGATGAGCTGGCACAGGATATCGCTCTCCAGATCACTGCTCAGAAGCCACAGAGCATTGACCGCAGTGGCGTTGATCCTGAGTATCTTGACCATGAGCGTGCAGTTCTCCGTGCACAGGCTCTGGAAGAGGGCAAGCCTGAGAACATCGTTGATAAGATGGTTGAGGGTCGTCTGAACAAAACCTATAAAGAAATCTGCCTGGTTGAGCAGGAATTCTTCAAGTCTTCCGATCATGAAACCATTCAGGACATCCTTGGCGATGTTAAGGTTCTCCGCTTTACCCGCTTTGAGATGGGTGAGGGCCTTGAGAAGAAGAACGAGGACTTCGCAGCAGAGGTTGCAGCTCAGATTAAGTAATTAAATATTTTATTCTCATTGAAAAAGGGACTTGCAGACGCGGTCCCTTTTCTTTAAGATATAAATGATAAATATCATTTTTGAAATTATATTGAAAATTTAGTTATTCTCGGATTTGGAGGTTGTTACAGTGGGAAAATATAAGCGCGTTCTACTAAAGCTTAGTGGCGAGTCTTTGGCAGGTGATCAGGGATTTGGCATTAATCCTGTTGTGGTTGAAGCTATCGGAAAGCAGATAAAGCGCGTGCATGATGCGGGTATTGACGTGGCTATCGTTGTAGGCGGCGGCAATATCTGGAGAGGACTTGCAGGCAGTGCCAAGGGTATGGACCGTGCCCAGGCGGACTATATGGGGATGTTGGCTACTGTTATTAATGCACTGGCAATTCAGGATGCTCTGGAGCAGCAGAATGTTCCCGCTCGTGTACAGACTGCTATAGAGATGCGTCAGGTGGCTGAGCCTTATATTCGTCGTAAGGCTACCCGTCATATGGAAAAGGGTCGCGTAGTAATTTTTGGTGCCGGTACCGGTAATCCATATTTCTCCACTGATACCACTGCAGCTCTCAGAGCTGCTGAGATTGAGGCAGATGTTATTCTCATGGGCAAGAAGGGTACTGAGGGTATCTATGACAAGGATCCAAACCAGAATGATGATGCCAAGAAGTTTGATAATATCAGCTACAAAGAGATTCTGCTCCGCAGTCTGAGTGTAATGGATTCCACTGCAACCAGTCTGTGCATGGACAATGATATTCCATTAGTTGTATTTAAGATTGATGATTTTGAAAATATTTACCGTGCAGCTATTGGTGAAGATATTGGTACTACTGTAGGAGGCAAATAATCATGATTAACGACATTATATCTTCCAGCGAGGAACGTCTGAATAAGTCTATTGATGCGCTCAAGAGAGAATTTGGTTCCCTCCGTGCCGGCCGTGCTACTCCTTCCCTTTTGGACAAGGTTATGGTAGATTACTACGGTACCCCAACTCCTGTAAATCAGGTGGCAAAGGTTTCTGTTCCAGAGGCTCGCATGATTATGATTCAGCCTTGGGAAAAGACTATGCTCCATGAAATCGAAAAGGCTATTATGAAGTCTGAGCTGGGACTTTCCCCTAACTCAGACGGTACTGCTATTCGCCTGTCTATTCCTCAGCTTACCCAGGAGCGTCGTAAGGAGCTGGTAAAGACTGTAAGCAAGAAGGCTGAGGAGGCCAAGGTGGCTATCCGCAATATCCGCCGTGATGCCAACGAGCATATCAAGAAGCTGGAAAAGGACAAGGAAATCACTGAGGACGAGTCCAAGAAGGGACAGGAAAAGTTCCAGAAGATTGTTGACGGCTTCATTAAGAATGTGGATACATTAAAGGAAGCCAAAGAAAAAGAAATCATGGAAGTATAATATGGAAATTGATATTGTAGGCAGACCTTGGCATTTAGCCAAAACCTTGCTTAATGATGCCCATATAATGTATAATGTAACGGTAACCCGACCGACTAAGGACTTTTTTAAGCTTGAGCCTGAAGGGTATTATGTTATCAGACAGCGTCAGCTTTCTGATGGCACGTTAGACATTAGGATAGCAGCTAGGCTGCTGAAGGAGGTTTCTAGTAATGGCTTACAAGATTGAAGATGGTTGCATTTCTTGCGGTACTTGTGCAGGCACTTGTCCTGTAGAGGCAATTTCCGAGGGCGACAGCAAGTACGAAATCAATGCAGACGTTTGCGTTGAGTGCGGTGCTTGTGCAGCAGGCTGCCCTGTAGGTGCAATTGTTGCTCCAGAATAAGACACATAACAGCCGTAAATGACTGATAAAAGTGTCAAAAGGCCCCTCAATATGCAATATTTGAGGGGCTTATTTTCTTTGTTTGTGAGTAGGTGTAAGATATGTGGAAAAAGATTTTTGGCAAAACTAAAGATGAAAATTCTAATACGTATACATCCCTGCTTGAAAATATAGATAGAAACCGTTTGCCACGACATGTGGCTATCATTATGGATGGCAATGGCCGTTGGGCCAATGGAAAGGGTATGGTTCGTTCTGCCGGACATACGGCAGGAGTGAAGGCACTGAAAAGAACCTTAAAGGCTGCCTCGGATTTTCATTTGGAGGCCTTGACGGTATATGCCTTTTCCACGGAAAATTGGAAAAGACCAACAGCAGAGGTTGATTTCCTCATGAAGCTGTTTTCAGAATATCTTGATAAAGAAATTGCAGAAATGGACAGTGAGAATGTCCGTATTGATTTTATAGGCAGGCTGGATGGTTTATCCCCGGCTTTGCAAAAGCAGATAGATGATGCCCGTAAGCGGACGGCCACTAATACTGGTGTTAAATTTAATGTTGCCGTTAATTATGGTGGGCAGGATGAAATGGTACGGGCAGTTCAGTCATTGGCCCGGGATGTGCAAAATGGCAATCTTAAACCGGAAGACATTGACAGCAAACTGCTGGAATCCCGTTTGGATACCAAGGAGCTGCCACCAGTTGATTTGGTGATACGTACCAGTGGCGATATCCGGCTCAGTAATTTTCTGATTTGGCAAACAGCATACGCGGAATTTTGGTTTACGGAAACCAACTGGCCGGATTTTACAAAGGAGAATCTGGCAGAGGCGTTGCTGGATTTTAGCCAGCGGGACCGGCGCTTTGGCGGCTTAAATAAGAAGAAATGAGGAAACTAAGGGATGCTTACTAGAATAATTACCGGAATCATTGGTATAGTGCTGGCTGCTCTGGTTATTCAGACCGGTGGAAGTGTGTTTGCCGGTGCCGTTTTGTTACTGGCCTTTGGTGCTTGGTATGAATATTGTAATGCCTTTAAACAAAAGGGATATAAGCCAACTTTGGTTACTGGAATGGTGCTGATTTCCATTATGTGGGCAGGGGGCTTCCTGGGAAGCGACGGATTGCTTGTATTCTCGGTGATGTTCTCAGCACTGGTTATTATGTTGCTTACAGTTTTAAAGCATGGGAAATTTGATGTTTTATCTGCTGTGATTTCAGTAGCAGGCGTTTTCTATATCGGTTTACCCTTTGTTCACCTGGTGATGCTTCGCTTTACAGGTGAGGAAGCCTATATTTCCACCAGTCTGGGGGATTTTCAGCTGGGCTGTGCTTTGGTATGGGTGGCCTTAATTGGTACTTGGGCCAGTGATACCTTTGCTTATTTTGCCGGTTGTTTTCTGGGAAAGCACAAGCTGTGCGAAACAATCAGCCCAAAGAAAACCATTGAGGGCTTTATTGGAGGCTTGATTGGCACTACCGCCTCTGTGGCGGGGCTGGGTGTATTCTTCGGCTTTGACGTGATTGTGATGGCTGTTTTGGGATTTTTTATCTGTATCGTAGCCACCTTGGGGGATTTGGTTGAATCTGTGGTAAAGCGTTATACAGGTATTAAGGATTCCGGAAATATTATTCCTGGTCATGGGGGAATATGGGATAGGTTTGACAGTGTAATTTATACTGTTCCTTTCGTGTACTATTTTATGTATTGCGCAAGAATTACTGGTTAAGTTGCCACAATTATTGTTGATGGCGTTAAAAAAGTGGCAGTAAAGCAAAAATGCTTTATTGCCTATTTCTCTTTAAGTGGATTTTAAGGAGTATGTTTTATGAAAAATTTAGTTGTATTAGGGTCTACCGGCTCCATCGGTACCCAGACCCTTGACGTGGTTCGTGATAATCCTGAGTTGTTTCATATATCTGTTCTGGTAGCTAATCGCAGTGATGAGCTCCTGGAAAAGCAGATAAATGAATTTCAGCCTGAATTGGCTGTTTTGTCTGATGAGGATGCTGCCAAGCGTTTAAAGAGCAGATATACCGGAAAGACAAAAATAATGGGCGGTCGTGAGGCTGTTATAGAAGCAGCGGTTTTCCCGGAGGCTGATACGGTAGTTACTTCACTTATGGGCTTTGCAGGACTTGAGCCTACAATGGCTGCTTTGGAAGCAAAAAAAAATATTGCGCTCGCCAATAAGGAAACTCTGGTGGTGGCCGGTGAGCTGGTAATGGCCAAGGCCAAGGAAATGGGCTGCGCTATCCTGCCTGTTGACAGTGAGCATTGCGCGCTGTTCCAATGCCTCCAAGGCCAAGACCGAAAAGCAGTAGAAAAGCTAATCCTTACAGCATCCGGTGGCCCGTTTAGAGGGAAAAAAGCCAGTGAGCTTACTGAAGTTACAAAATCCGATGTATTGGCTCATCCAACCTGGAATATGGGACAGAAAATAACCGTTGATTCTGCGTCTTTGGTGAACAAGGGACTTGAAGTTATTGAGGCTAAGTGGCTCTACGGTGTTACTTACGATCAGATTCAGGTGGTGGTTCACCCGCAGAGTATTGTTCATTCTATGGTGCAGTATCGTGACGGCACTGTAATGGCACAGCTCGGTTGTACGGATATGCGCCTTCCTATTCAGTATGCTCTGACATATCCTGAAAGAGTTGAGTCCCGTTTCCCAAGGGTTGATTTCTACGAATTGGGTAAGCTCACCTTTGAAAAGCCAGATATGGATACCTTCCGCGGCTTAAAGCTTGCCTTCGAGGCTGGTAAAACCGGTGGAACCATGCCTTGTGTTATGAATGCAGCCAACGAGGTTGCTGTAGAGGCCTTTTTAAAGGGGAAGGCGGGTTTCCTTAAAATATATGATCTTATTGAAAATGCCATGACTAAGGCTGAGGTTATCCATAATCCTACTTTGGAGCAGCTTTTGGAGGCTGATAAGTGGGCCCGTGAGATTACCCGTCAGGAAATGTCAAAATAATAAAGGGAGTATACATTATGTTATTAACTATAGTATCTGCGGTATTTGTATTTGGCCTTCTGGTACTGGTTCACGAGTGGGGGCATTTTATCACCGCCAAAATGACTGGAATGCGGGTTGATGAATTTGCTATTGGTTTCGGCCCAAAGCTGTTGGACTGGAGAAAAGGGGAAACCCTGTATGCAATTAGGGCAATCCCTTTGGGGGGCTATAATAAAATTGCTGGTATGGACCTTGATGAGGAAGAAGATGATGCCGGTGAAAGGGCATACTACAGACGACCGGTTTGGGCCCGTATGATTGTTATTTTGGCTGGTTCATTTATGAATTTTGTGTTGCCCGTTGTATTGTTTTTTCTGATTTTTGCTTTTGCCGGAATTCAGACCCCTAATACAGAGCCAGTTGTGGGCGGTGTTATGACCGGGGCTCCTGCAGAATCCGCAGGACTTATGGCAGGGGATAAAATTATCACCATTAATGGACAGCAGGTGACAGAGTGGAAGGATATATCAACCCTTCTTAGTGACGGGGCAGGCAAACCCTATGAGGTGACCTACCAGCGTGATGATGATACCATGAAAACCACTGTGATTCCAATGGAGGACGAAGCCACAAAGCGCGTTGTAATCGGTATTCAGGGTACTCTTGTGACTCAGAATGTGTCAATTGGTGAAGCGGCCAGCCTTTCCGTGGAAAAAACAGTGACTATTATTAAGAGCATGTTAGGTGCTCTGGTATTGCTCTTTACTCAGGAGGGGGCTTCGGCAGAGCTTTCCGGTCCTATTGGCGTTGCTCAGATGGCCGGAGAGGTGGCTCAGCATGGATTCATTCCATTGCTTAATTTTGCAGCATTTTTAAGCCTTAATCTTGGTATAGTAAATTTACTCCCTGTTCCGGCTCTTGATGGCGGTCATTTTGTGACACTGTGTATTGAGGCTGTACGGGGCAAGCAGATGAGCAAGCAGGTCATGTACTACATCCAGACCGTGGGCGTGGTACTTCTTATAAGTCTTATGATTTTCGCTACATTCAATGATGTAACCAGATAATGGAGGGATTTTCAGTGATAAAGCGTAAAGAAACAAGACAAATCCATATTGGCAACGTGCCCATTGGCGGTGGGGCCCCTATCTCCGTACAGTCCATGACCAACACCAAAACTACGGACACTGAGTCTACCGTGGCTCAGATCAATGCCCTGCAGGCAGCGGGCTGTGATATTGTTCGTCTGGCAGTGCCTGATATGGATGCAGCCCTCAATCTGGGAAACATCATTAAAAAGGTAAATGTGCCGTTAGTGGCTGATATACATTTTGATTATCGTTTGGCTTTGGAGGCAATTAATCAGGGGATTTCAGCCCTTAGACTGAACCCTGGAAACATAGGTGGAGAGGCCAATGTTAAAGTTGTTGTAGCTGAGGCCAAAAGTCATAATATTCCAATTCGCATTGGTGTTAATGCCGGCTCCTTGGATAAAAAGCTGTTGGCCAAGTATGGTGGTGTAACAGCAGAGGCATTGGTAGAATCAGCGATGGAACACGTCCGCATCTTGGAGGCACAGGATTTTTATGATATGAAGATTTCCTTAAAGGCTCATGATGTGCCACTGACCTTGGCTGCTTATCAGCTTATGTCAGAAACTGTGGATTACCCGTTACACTTGGGGATTACCGAGGCTGGTACTGCCCGTACTGGCATGATAAAATCAGCCGTAGGGATTGGAGCTTTGTTGGCTCAGGGTATTGGTGATACCTTCCGCATTTCCCTTACGGGTGATCCAGTGGTGGAGGTTAAGGTGGCCAATGAAATCCTTAAATCCCTCGGCATGAGAGAATATGGTCCAACCCTTATTTCTTGTCCAACCTGCGGACGCACCAGCATTGATTTGGCTGGTATAGCAGATGAGGTTGATAAAAGACTGCAGGGAATTACCAAGCCGATTTCTGTGGCTGTAATGGGCTGTGTGGTTAACGGTCCCGGAGAGGCAAAGGGTGCTGACGTGGGAATTGCCGGTGGTAACGGCGAAGGCCTTGTATTCAGAAAAGGTGAAATAATCCGCAAGGTGAAGGAAACTGAACTGGTTGAGGAATTATTCAAGGAAATAGATAATATTTTACAGGAGGACTAAGATAGTGCGCGCAACAAGACTTTATGCACCAACATTAAGAGAAACACCAGCAGAGGCAGAGGTTAAGAGCCATCAGCTAATGCTTAGGGCCGGTATGATTAGAAAGGCTGCAGGAGGTCTCTATACATATATGCCACTGGCATGGAGAAGCCTTAAGAAAATTATGCAGATTATTCGGGAAGAAATGGATGCTGCTGGTGGTCAGGAGATTGCCATGCCAATCGTACAGCCTTCTGAAATTTGGAAAGAGACTGGTCGCTGGTCAGTATACGGTGATGAGATGTTCAGAGTTTCTGACCGTCATGGCCGGGAGTTCTGCCTCGGACCAACCCATGAGGAAATGGTTACTACCCTTATCCGTGATGAGGTTCGCTCCTACAAGCAGCTTCCTCTTATGCTGTATCAGATTCAGAATAAATACCGTGACGAGATTCGCCCTCGTTTTGGTCTTATGCGTGGCCGTGAGTTTATCATGAAGGACCTTTATTCCTTTGATAAGGATGAGGAGGGCATGAATGAGTCATACAAGATTATGTATGATGCCTACACCCGTATCTTTAGCCGCATGGGGTTGGAGTTCCGCCCTGTAGAGGCTGATAACGGTGCTATTGGTGGTGGACATTCCCATGAGTTCACTGTGCTGGCTGAGGCTGGTGAGTCCAATATCGCATATTGCACCAAGTGTGATTACGCCGCTTCTGACGAAAAGGCAGAGCTTACTGTAATTAAGGCAGCCGAGGAAGCTATGAAGGAGCTGGATAAGGTTTCCACTCCTGATGCTCATACTATTGAGCTGGTGGCAGAGTGCCTGCACCTTCCTTTGGACAAGACAATTAAGGCCGTTGCATTTCAGGATGACAAGGATGAACTTATTTTGGCCTTCGTTCGTGGTGATCACGACGTTAATGATGTTAAAGTTGTAAATCTCTTTGAGGATTCAATTGAGCTTCACATGGCAACGGATGAATCCATTGCTGCCGCCGGTGGCGTACCAGGCTTTATGAGCCCTATAGGGTTAAAGGAAGGTACAAAAGTAGTGGTGGATGCCACTGTGATGGAAATGTTCAATGCCTGTGCCGGTGCTAATGAAAAGGACAAGCACTACATTAATGTAAATCCTAAGCGGGATTTCAAGGATGTGATTGTGGCTGATATCCGTATGATCAAGGAAGGGGATGCCTGCCCACATTGCGGTGCTCCTGTAAAGATGACCCGTGGTATCGAGGCTGGTCAGGTATTTACCTTGGGTACCAAGTATTCCCAATCATTACATGCCACCTTCCTTGATGAAAACGGCAAGGAAAAACCATTGGTTATGGGCTGCTACGGAATTGGTGTAAGCCGCACTATGGCTGCCGCCATTGAGCAGAATAACGATGAGAACGGTATCATTTGGCCAAAGGCCATTGCTCCATTTGAGGTCGTAATTGTTCCTATTAATGCCAAAAATGAAGACCAGTTAAAGCTGGCAGAGGACATTTACAAGGAACTGAAGGCCAAGGGTGTGGATGTTCTTTTGGATGACCGCAAGGATCGTGCCGGCGTTAAGTTCAAGGATGCTGATCTGATTGGTTATCCATTGCGTATTACCGTAGGTCCGAAATCCGTGGAGGAGGATTCCATAGAATTAAAGATTCGCCGTAATGGTGAAATGGTAAATGTTGCCAAGGCTGAGGTCGCTGCAAAGGCTGTAGAGATGCTGGAGAATCTTTAATTGTTATTTGTCAAGGGAATTCTCTTGACAAACAATATAGCTGTCGCTATAATAAATGAGGTTGATATCTATATGATGAAAATTAATATAATTGAAGCCAATGAAAACCTTGGTTCCCCCGTATCCTTTGAGTTTGTTTCCAATGCTCAGGAGCTGGATGGCCTTCACGAAAACTACAGCTTTGATGGCGATATTGTCGTCAAGGGTGAGTTTGTGGCTACAGGCAGGGGATATCGTGTAAGTGGCCAGATTTCCTGTACCAAGTCATTTGTTTGTGATCGTTGTTTGGAGCAGTCCTCCCAGCAGCAGGTTCACGGTTTTGATGAGGACTATCAGAGAAGAGGTCAGGGTTATGCTGAAGATGACCAAGATGTGAATTATTTTGATGGCGAGCAGGTGGATATATCTCCTATGATCAGGGATGTACTTTTGTCTGCCCAGCCGTTAAATAATATATGCAACGCTGATTGTCGCGGTCTGTGCCTTAAGTGTGGCGCAAACCTCAATCATGGCGATTGTGGCTGTGACCGTACTGTTATTGACCCAAGACTGGCGGCATTGCAGCAATTATTGATTAAGAAATAATTCTATTCATTAGTGAATGTTTCGTTAAGGAGGTGTATCCTGAAATGGCAGTACCAAAGCGTAAAATGTCTAAGGCTCGTCGTGATTCCCGTCGTGCCAACTGGAAGTTAGAGGTTCCTGGTTTCGTAGAGTGCCCACAGTGCCACGAGCCAAAGATGCCTCATCATGTTTGCACAGAGTGTGGTTACTATGATGGCAAGGAAGTTATTTCCGCAGCTGAATAATTGACTGCTGAATGAGCAGGCTTCAGGGCCTGCTCATTTTTAATGTTTCTCTTGAAAAATGTTTTAATTATACACACAATTCAAACATTTAGTAGTTGATAATATTTTTCTTGCCTTTTTATTGGAAAATTAATATAATCATAAGCAGTTAGTAGGACTTGGTACTAATTTTTGTGATTCACTGTTATTTCAACAAGCTATGAAGTGTCAGATTACCAAAGGGATTGATGTTTTTTCGGGATTAATTCATTTGTTAACCTGACAATTTGTATTGTTTGGAATGAAATGCTTTTTGTGATATGATGGTTATGTTGTTTTAAAGGTGAGTATAATGGCGCGAGTAAAAAAGAAAGAAAGACATACACTCTTAATGCGTCAGGTCAGCGAAAAACCTTTTCTCACTGATGAAGAATTGGCCAAGCTTCTGGAGGTAAGTATTCAGACTATAAGACTGGATCGTATGGAGCTGGGCATTCCTGAGGTGCGTGAGCGCATCCGCAGGGTAGCAGAAGAGGCCCGTGAAAAAGTAACCACTATTGAAAAGGACGATTTGGTGGGTGAACTGATTGATCTTCAGCCTGGACGTTCCGGGATTTCTCTTTTGAAGATTACTGAGGACATGGTGTTTTCAAAAAACCAGATTGCCAAGGGACATTATATTTTTGCCCAAGCCAGTTCATTGGCTGTGGCTGTAATTAACGCACCCATGGCTTTGACCGGTGTGGCCAACATCAAGCATAAGGTTCCTGTTAAGCTGGGGGAGATGCTTGTTGCCAAAGCGGAAATTATTCGTCAGCGCAGCAATAAATTCTTTGTCTGGGTTAAGACCAGAAATGACAAGGAAGAAGTTTTTCGGGCAAAATTCATTGTGGTTTCGTTGACTGAGAGTTAATAGGAGGCTCTAAATTGAAACTTGCAGTAGATGCAATGGGCGGTGATTACGCTCCAAAGCAGATAGTCATGGGGGCAATTGAGGCCGTAAAAAAATATGACTGTGAAATAGTCCTGGTAGGTGACCAGGCAAAAATAGAGGCTGAGTTAAAGGCCAACAATGCACAGAATCTCGATAGATTGACTATTCACCATACTACCGAGGTTATTGAAATGGGAGAGCATCCTGTGGAGGCTGTCAGAAAAAAGAAGGACTCCAGCCTGGTGGTGGCAACTAAGCTGGTTAAGACTGGTGAATGTGATGGGGTACTGTCAGCAGGCAGTACTGGTGCTGCAACCACAGCAGCTACACTGTTTCTGCGTACCATTAAGGGCGTGGACAAGCCATCTATAGCTACTCCGCTTCCTACCAAGGATGGCCTTGTGCTCCTTTTGGATTCCGGAGCAATTGTAGACAGTAAACCAAAGGATCTTACAGAGATGGCTCTCATGGGCTCCATTTATAGTCAGTATGTATATGGAATAAATAATCCTAAGGTGGGGCTTCTCAATGTAGGCGAGGAGGAAACCAAGGGAAATAAAAAAGTTCAGGCTACATACCCAATGCTTAAGGGAATGAATTCCATAAATTTCATCGGAAATGTTGAAGGCCGTGATATTCCTACGGGAATGGCAGATGTTGTAATTTGCGATGGATTTGTTGGAAATATTGTGTTAAAATTTGCTGAGGGTTTGGCAGTAACATTATTGGATTTGATAAAGGATGCCATAAAAAATGGCGGTATTTTCGCCAAGCTTGGTGCTGTGCTGGTAATGCCTGCACTTAAAAAGCTGGGAAAACGACTTGATGTTACAGAGTATGGCGGCGCACCTTTACTTGGTGTAAACGGTTGCTGTATAATATGCCATGGTTCTTCCGATGCAAAGTCAATTTGCAGTGCAATTAATGTTGCCAATGAATATGTTAAAAATAATGTGGTTGACCGCATTAGGGATAGCATAGAGAAGGAGGAGATGCTGGCGAATGACAACGATGAAGAAAAATAATGCAGGCATCTTGGGAACAGGCTTTTATGTTCCAGAGAAGATTTTAACTAATGATGATTTATCAAAAATTGTAGATACAAGTGATGAGTGGATTATGGAACGTACCGGTATTAAGGAGCGTCGCATAGCAGCCGATGACGAGGCAACATCTGATTTGTCCATGAGGGCAGCAGAGCAGGCCTTGGCTGATGCAGGAGTATCTCCGGATGAACTGGATCTTGTTATTGTATGCACTCTTACATCCGATAGAATTATTCCGTCCACAGCTTGTATGCTCCAGACACGTTTAGGCGCCAAGAAGGCGGCGGCCTTTGATTTATCTGCAGCTTGCTCTGGCTTTGCCTATGGACTTAGCGTAGCGGCACAATTTATTGAAACTGGTGCCTATAAAAAGGCTTTGGTTGTCGGCGCGGAAACTCTTTCCAAGTACATTAATTGGGAAGACCGTAATACCTGTGTACTTTTCGGTGATGGAGCAGGGGCGGCAGTTCTGGGACAAGTTGAGGATGGTTATGGTATTCTTAGCTTTGACCTGGGCAGTGATGGCTCCGGTGGGGATGCAATTCAGATTCCTTCCAGTGGTAGCCGCTTGCCTGTCAGCAAGGAAACAATAGATCAGCGACTTAATCTGATTCACATGAATGGCAAGGAAGTATTCAAATTTGCTGTTAAAGCCATGGGCAATACTGTGAAGCATTCCCTGGAAAAGATTGATATGCCACAGGAGCAGATTGATTGGCTGGTACCTCATCAGGCTAATATCAGAATTATTCAGTCCGCAGCCAAGAGATTGGCAATGCCTATGGATAAGGTGATATTAACTGTTCAGAAATATGGAAATATGTCAGCGGCTTGTATTCCAATAGCATTGGCCGAAGCTGCTGCTGAGAAGCGCTTTAAAAAAGGCGATATAATAGCACTGTCTGGTTTTGGCGCTGGCCTGACCTGGGCATCATGCATAATCAGATGGTCTAAGGAGGATTAACATGTTTGAGGAAAATCCAATTTGTAAGTTATTGAATATCAAGTACCCTATTTTTCAGGGCGGCATGGCATGGATTGGTACAGCAGAGCTGGCATCCGCAGTATCCAATGCTGGCGGTCTTGGTATTATTGGCGCAGGTCACATGCCTCCGGATATTTTGAGAGCAGAGATTCAGAAGGCCAAAAAATGGACTGACAAGCCATTCGGTGTAAATATAATGCTCATGTCTCCTTTTGTTAAGGAGGTTATGCAGGTAGTTGTTGACGAGCGTGTAGCAGTTGTAACAACTGGTGCAGGTAATCCTGCCGAATATTTGCCAGCTCTTAAAGAGGTCGGTACAAAGGTTATTCCGGTAGTTGCATCTGTGGCACTTGCCAAGCGTTTGGTTCGTTCCGGCGTTGATGCAGTTATTGCCGAGGGTACTGAGTCTGGTGGTCATATTGGCGATATTACCACTATGGCTTTGGTTCCACAGGTAGTAGATGCTGTTGATGTGCCAGTTATTGCAGCTGGTGGTATTGGTGATTCCCGTGGAATAACAGCAGCTATTGCTCTTGGTGCTTCCGGTGTTCAGATGGGAACCCGTTTTGTAGTATCTGAGGAGTGTATTGCTCATGAAAACTACAAGAATCTTGTACTGAAGGCAAAGGATCGTTCCACTGTTGTTACTGGTCGTTCCACTGGTCATCCTGTAAGAGTACTCAGCAATAAGATGACCCGTGAGTATGCGGAGCTTGAGGCTAAGCAGGCTTCTGTGGAGGAGCTGGAGAAGTTCGGTGCCGGTCGCCTGAATTTGGCTACCCATAAGGGCGATGTTGAAAATGGTTCCGTTATGATCGGTCAGATTTCCGGAATGTTGGATGAAATTAAGCCAGTTGCTGTTATTATGGAAGAACTTGTTTCCGGTCTTGCAGCTGCAAGAGACAGAGTTGTGGCTTTTTCAAAATAAAAATTTGTTAATGTAATAATATGGAGAATATAAAATGAGTAAACTTGCTTTTGTTTTCCCTGGACAGGGTGCCCAGAAGGTTGGTATGGGTAAGGACTTCTACGATCACTACGATGTGGCAAAGAAGCTCTTTAAAGAGGCTGATGAGGCACTTGGATATTCCATAATGAAGATGTGCTTCGAGGGTCCTGAGGAAGATTTGAAGCTGACTGCAAATACTCAGCCAGCAATTCTTACCATTAGCTGTATTGCCAATGAAATTCTGAAGGATAATGGTGTTCAGCCTGATATTACCGGCGGTCATTCTTTGGGTGAGTATTCTGCTTTGGTCGCTGCTGGTGTACTGAAGTTCCAGGATGCCGTTGCTTTGGTTCATAAGCGTGGTGAGTTCATGCAGGAGGCTGTTCCGGTAGGTGAAGGCGGCATGGCTGCTATTATTGGTGTTGATCGTGACAAGATTATTGAAATCTGTGAGGCCATCAACTCTGAGAGCCCTGTACAGGCTGTTAATCTGAACTGCCCTGGCCAGACCGTTATTGCTGGTGCAACCTTAGGTGTAGAAAAGGCTGTTGAGGAGCTGAAGGCAGCAGGTGCCAAGAAGGCAGTTATTTTGCCAGTAAGTGCTCCATTCCATAGCACTCTTATGAAGCCGGCAGCTGAGAAGCTCGCTGTAGAGCTTGATAAGGTGACCATGTCTGATGCCAAGATTCCCGTAGTAGCAAATGTTAATGCTCATGTTCTTACCAATGCTGATGAGATTAAGACAGCTTTGGTAGCACAGGCTGCAAGCCCAGTTCTTTGGGAGGATTGTGTAGCCCAGATGCAGGAATTTGGTGCTGATACTCTCTTGGAGGCAGGTCCTGGAAAGACCCTCTGCGGCTTCAATCGTAGAATCGATAAGGCCATTAAGAGCCTTAATGTTGAAGATGTTGAGTCCTTAGAAAAAACGCTTGACTATTTCAAGGAGGTTCGCTAATATGCTTTTAGATGGAAAGTCTGCCCTCGTTACGGGCGGTTCCCGCGGTATAGGCCGTGCCATTGCAATCAAGCTGGCATCTGAGGGGGCTGCTGTTGCTATTAATTATGCAGGCAACGCAAAGGCTGCTGAAGAGGTTAAGTCCATTATTGAAGCGGCTGGTGGCAAGGCTATGATTGTGCAGGCCGATGTATCCAACGGTGAGTCCGTTGATGCTATGATTAAGGAAGTAGTTGATACATTCGGTGGTATTGATATTCTCGTTAATAATGCTGGTATTACCCGTGATGGCCTTCTCATGAGAATGAAGGAAGAGGATTGGGATGCAGTTATTAATACTAACCTTAAAGGCGTATTCTATTGCACCAAGGCTGTTTCCAAGCTCATGATGAAGAAGCGGGCAGGCCGCATTGTAAATATGGCTTCAGTTGTTGGCCTTACTGGTAATGCCGGTCAGGCGAACTACTCCGCAGCCAAAGCTGGTGTAATTGGTTTTTCCAAGACCATGGCAAAGGAGCTTGCTTCACGTGGTATTACCGTAAATATGGTAGCACCAGGCTATATAGATACCGACATGACCTCCGTTCTTCCAGAGAATGTTCGTGAGGCTATGGTAGCTGGTATTCCACTGGGCAGAGTTGGCGCACCGGAAGATGTTGCCAATGCAGTTCTGTTCCTGGTGTCTGATAATGCATCTTATGTTACTGGCCAGGTCATCAATGTTGATGGTGGCATGGTTATGTAATATAGTCTATAGATGAAACTTGTTTGAGGAGGTGAACCATACATGTCTACTTTTGAGAAAGTAAGAGATATCGTTGTTGATCAGTTAAGTGTAGATGCTGATGATGTTGCAATCGAGTCCACTTTTATCGATGATTTAGGCGCTGATTCTCTTGATATTGTTGAGCTCATCATGGCTTTTGAGGAGGAGTTCGGCATCGAAATTCCAGATAGCGCAGCTGAAAAGATTAAGACCGTTCAGGACGTTGTAACTTTCATTGACCAGAACAAATAAGCTTTTTGCGTCTTACCTTTAAGAAAGTCCCGTGAAGTAACTTCGCGGGATTTTCTAAAGAAGGTAAGTACCGCCCCATGAATGGAGGAGTAATTTTGAAGCTTCCTGAACTTAAAATTGGCGATAAAATTGCAAAGATGCCAATTATTCAAGGCGGCATGGCGATACGTTTATCTACAGGCAGATTGGCTGCAGCCGTTGCAAATCAAGGCGGTATCGGCCTGATTGCTGCATCTGGCATGACCAATGATGAGCTTCGTTATGAAATCAGGATGGCCCGTGCACTGTCAAATGGGATTATCGGTATCAATATAATGTTTGCCGCAAAGAAATTTGCAGAGATTGTAAACACTGCTATTGATGAAGGTATTGACCTTGTGGTTGCTGGTGCAGGTTTTTCCCGTGATATATTTGGCCTTGGCCAGAAATCCGGAACTCCAGTTGTTCCAATTGTATCATCAGTAAAATTAGCGAAAATTTCTCAGCGTCTTGGTGCCGCAGCTATTATAGTTGAAGGCAAGGAGGCAGGCGGTCATCTTGGAACTGATCAGTCTATTAAGACAATCATTCCGGATATCGTTGATTCTGTGGACATTCCTGTAATTGCTGCAGGTGGGGTTCTCCATGGCCAGGATATTGCTGATTTAATAAAAATGGGCGTAAGTGGTGTCCAGATGGGTTCCCGCTTTGCTGCCAGTGTTGAGGCTAACAGTGCCCCAGCCTTGAAAGAATATTATTTAAAGGCAAAGCCAGAGGATGTGGTGGTTATCCATAGTCCGGTAGGTTTGCCGGGCCGTGCAGTTAGAAATCCTTGGGCTGCTAGAATCATGGATGGTCCTGTACCGCCAACTAAATGCGATAACTGTCTTAAGGCTTGCAAGCATAACTTCTGCATTATCAGAGCTCTTAGCCGTGCTCAGCAGGGTGATGTTGAAACAGGTCTTGTGTTTACTGGTGAATATTTACCAACTATAGATAAGATATTGACTGTAGAAGAAATTTTCCAGCAGCTTAAGGCAGAACTTGCTGTTATTAATTGAATTGTGAGGTGTTAATTTTGTCTAATCGTGTTGTAATTACCGGCCTTGGCGTAATCAGTCCAGTTGGTACTGGCAAGGATGTTTTTTGGAAGTCCCTGCTGGAAGGCAAAAACGGCATTGATAAAATTACTCGTTTTGATGCATCTGAGTACAAATCTCAGATCGCTGGCGAGGTAAAAGATTTTGATCCTGCTGATTACATGGACAAGAAAGAGGCAAAGCGTATTGACCGCTATGCCCAGTTTGCAGTTGCGGCAGCAAAGATGGCTGTTGAGGATGCAAAGCTTGATCTTGAGGCTGAGGATTGCGACCGTATCGGTACCTTCGTAGGTAGTGGTATTGGTGGTATTGAAACCATGCACAGCCAGTATGAGAAGCTGTTTGATAAGGGACCAAGCAAAATCAGTCCGTTCTTTATTCCAATGATGATTGGTAACATGGCTGCAGGTCATGTTTCTATTGCTCTTGGTTTGAAGGGCCCAAGCAGCTGTGTCGTTACTGCATGTGCTACTGGTACTAACAACATTGGTGATGCTTTCCGCGTTCTTCAGCGCGGTGAGGCTGATGTTATGGTTGCCGGTGGTACTGAGGCCAGCATTTCCCAGGCCGCAGTAGCTGGTTTCTGTTCCATGAAGGCTCTGTGCACTGATCACAATGATGATCCGGCACATGCTTCCAGACCGTTTGATGCTAACCGCAGCGGTTTCATCATGGGTGAGGGCGCAGGTATTATTGTTATGGAAACTTTAGAGCATGCAGAGAAGCGTGGCGCTCATATTTATGCTGAAGTCGTAGGTTATGGCGCAAATTCTGATGCTTATCATATTACTTCCCCAGCTCCACATGGTGCCCAGGCTGCCAAGTGCATGGCAAAGGCTCTTGAGGATGCAGGACTTGAGCCATCTGAGGTTGATTACATCAATGCTCATGGTACTTCTACTCATCTCAATGACCTTACAGAGACTGAGGCAATCAAGACTGTTTGGGGCGAGCATGCAAAGGAAGTTTCCGTAAGCTCTATTAAGTCCATGACCGGTCACCTTCTTGGTGCTGCCGGTGGTATTGAGTGTATTGCAACTGCTTTGGCGGTTGAGAATGATATGCTTCCACCTACCATTAATTATGAGACTCCGGACGAGGGCCTGGATCTCGATTATGTACCTAACAAGGCAAAGGCAAAAACTGTCCGCGCTGCATTGTCCAATAACCTTGGCTTTGGCGGACATAACGCTTGTATTGTATTAAAAAAATATTCTAAGTAAGAAGTTGAGTGATTTATTATGGTTGAGCGTGTGACTGCAGAACGCAGGAGGCGCTTGGAAGGACTTGCAGGCCAGCTGGGTGTGCGATTCAGGCACATCGGTTGGCTTCATCAGGCCCTTACCCACACCTCTTATGCAAATGAGTCTCGCATTCGTGTAGAGCATAATGAACGCTTGGAGTTTTTAGGAGATGCGGTGCTGGAGCTTGCTATCAGCACCTATCTTTTTAAACATTTCCCAGAACTTCCTGAGGGAGATCTTACTAAGTCCAGAGCAGCTGTTGTATGTGAAGCAAGTCTTTCCAGCCGTGCAGCTGAGCTTAATCTGGGTGATTATCTGCTTTTGGGGCACGGAGAGCAAAGCTCTGGTGGCCGCAAACGTGCATCTATTTTGGAGGATGCCTTTGAAGCAGTAATTGGGGCAATTTATATGGACCAGGGCTGGGCTTGTGCCCAGGCTTACGTCATCCGTCAGTTGGAGGAACACCTTGAACAGGTGGAGAAGGGCGTATCCACAGTGAAGGATTATAAAACAATGCTTCAGGAGTTGGTTCAGCGACATGGAGAGAATAAAATCTCCTACTGCATGATTGGTTCTGATGGCCCTGATCATGCCAAAGTGTTTAAATTTGAAGTAAGGCTTAATGATGAAGTTTTAGGAATTGGAACTGGCCCAAGCAAGAAGGCCGCTGAACAGCAGGCTGCCAAGCAGGCTCTAGAAAAAATGAATAAATAATTAAAGGACTGTTGCGTTATTGGCAACAGTCCTTTATTATTAGGAGTAAGAGGACAAGTTTAAGAATTTCTATATGAGCGAATAATATATTACATTGCATTATGGGAGGTAATAACATGAGGAAGCTTATTTTTTTAGGTACTGGCAATGCCATGGTTACCAAGGTATTTAACACCTGTTTTCTGATTGAGACATCAGATGGACAGCTGTTTTTGACGGATGCCGGTGGTGGTAACGGAATACTTCGTCAGCTGGAGCTGGCAGGAGCGGACTATAATAAGCTTCACCACATGTATATCACCCATGCCCATACTGACCATATTATGGGTGCAGTGTGGGTTATCAGAAAGATTGCTTCATTGATGAACAGCAGTAAATATGACGGCGAATTTCATGTTTATTGCCACGATGAGGTAAAGGATATTCTTCTCAGCATGTGTGAAATGATGTTGAAGCGCAAGGACTTTGAGCACATTGGTGATGATATCATTATTCATGAGATTTGGGATGGCCAGGTTATCGAGCTCCCTAATTTTGATATTAATGTCTTCGATATTTATTCCACCAAGGCAAAGCAGTTTGGCTATCAGCTCCAGTTCAAGGATGATAACCTTATGATGACCTGTCTGGGGGATGAGCCATTTAGTGAAGGCTGTGAAGAATATGCCAAGGGATCTGATTGGATGCTCTCTGAGGCCTTCTGTAAATATGAGGACAGGGAGATCTTCAAGCCTTATGAGAAGCATCACAGCACCTGCAAGGAGGCTGCTGAGCTTGCCAAGACACTTGAAGTGAAGAACCTGATTCTCTATCATACGGAGGACAAGACAATCGATACTCGCAAAGCTGCATATACGGCAGAGGCAAAGCAGTATTTTGACGGCAATGTTTTTGTTCCTGATGACCTTGAAGTTATTGAATTCTAATCTAAATTTAATCTTATTCTAACCGTATACTTCTGAGAAAAACATATAATAGGCTAGTGAGGCTAGGTACGAGTTATATGAAAGCTTATAGTTCGTACCTAGTTTGCGTTGACAATGTTTTTTTTCTGCTGTAGCATATTATAGCGGAAGTTTGTTTTATCTAATAATGTTACACAAGTTTTTAATATTTATATGAGGAGGAATATGACTTGTTATCTAAAAAAGGTATTGTAATATGTGTCGTTGCTGTTATTGCAGCAGTTATAGGCGGCTACATGTTCCTTATGTCACAGATGGCTGGCCAGCGTCAGGGTGGGGGAGCACCTCAGGTTAAGGCTATGAATGTTATTAAGCGTGACACCCCTGTTACTCTGGAATATCCGGGTACTGTTATTGGCAAGGACACCACCAAGGTGACTTCCAAGGTTTCCGGTACTATTGTGGAGAAGTACATTAAGGGTGGTGACCAGGTTCAGGCTGGTCAGGCTTTGTACAGAATAGACTCAAGAACATATCAGGCTGCGCTCTTGAATGCTCAGGCTAATCTCGCCCAGGCTCAGGCTAATCTTAATAATGCCAAAGTGGATTTGGCCAGAGATCAGCAGCTTTTTGCCGCTGAGGCAATTTCTGAGCAGGTTCTGACCAATCAGCAGGCTCAGGTAAATGCCCTTGCAGCAAATGTTTCCGCCATGGAGGCGCTGGTGCAGACAGCACAGCAGAATCTTGATGATACGGTAGTTTATGCCCCAATGAGTGGTAAGCTGTCCGTTGATGATGTTGCAGTCGGTACTTATGCTGCTGCCGGTACTACAGCTCTGGTTACTATTGGTACCAGCAACCCTATGATGGTACAGTTCAGCGTCAGTGAGGCTGAGTATCTTAAATATGTTGATAATTCCGTAGTTCCTGGACAGGCTCTGCCAACTAAAAATGTTCGCATCGTTCTTTCTGATGGCAAGGAATACCCAGGTCTTGGTAACGTTGTGGCAGTTGATCGCGCCATGGAGGGCAGCACATCTTCCCTTATGCTTAAGGCTCAGTTTGATAATTCCAAGGGTGTCCTGATTCCGGGCATGTTTGCCCGTGCCCGTCTGGTGGGGGATACTATCAAGGACGCAGTTTTGGTTCCTCAGCGTTCCGTTCAGCAGCTTTTGGGTAAATCCTTTGTCATCATTGTTGGCGAAGGCAATAAATCCGTTGTTGTTCCTGTAGAGCTGGGTGAAAGTGTAGGAAGTTATTATGTAATTAAGAGTGGTCTTAACGGCAGCGAGCAGGTTGTAGTTGAGGGACTTACAAATCTTACTGAGGGTGTAGAGATGGCAGTAACGACGGTTTCTGCAGATGATATGGGCTTCTCATTTGTTGAAAAGCACGAATAAGGGGGTAGACTGGTGTCTAAATTTTTCATACATAGACCAATATTTGCGATAGTTATATCCCTTATTATTGTTATTGGTGGTCTGATTTCTGCTTTTCAGCTTCCTATTGCCCAATATCCGCAGATTGCACCGCCAACCATATCTGTAACTACAACATATACTGGTGCAAATGCCAAGGTAGTAAATGAGACAGTGGCTCAGATTATCGAGCAACAGGTTAACGGTGTTCAGGGCATGGACTATATGTATTCCAATGCTTCTGATTCCGGTTATTATTCATTATCTGTTGTATTTGAGTTGGGTACTGATGGTGACATGGATTCAGTAAAGGTGCAGAATGCTGTAGCCGTTGCAAATCCTACGTTGCCAGATACAGTAAAAACAGTAGGTGTTGTTACATCGAAATCTTCAAATACCATGGCCCTTATGGCGGCACTGGTATCCCCGGAAGGAACCTTCGACAGTACCTGGATAAAAAACTATTCGGATATTTATCTGATTGATAGAATTAAGCGTGTTGATGGTGTAGGTTCGGTACAGGCTTTTGGTGCTGACCATGCCTTGCGTATATGGTTGAATCCAGATCGTCTGGCAGAGCTGAATCTTACTGTAAGTGATATCGTCGATGCTATTAATGAGCAGAACCTTCAGGCTCCTGCTGGTACTGTAGGTGCATTGCCAATCCGTGACCAACAGGAAAAGCAGTTTACCGGTAAAATCGACGGTCGACTTGTTACCTCTGAAGAATTTGGTAATATCGTAATCAAGAGAGATAATAATGGTACCATGGTGCATCTGAAGGATGTGGCCAGAGTAGAAAAGGGTGCCAAGCAGTATGCAGTTTTCTCCAAGATGAATGGTGCTCCTAACACAGTTGCTTTTGGTATACAGCTGACAGAAGATGCCAATACCATGACTACTGTAGCCGAAGTACGTGAGATTTTGGAAGAAGCGGAAAAATCTTTCCCTCCTGATTTAAAGCTGCAGTATATCGTAGATACTACAGAGTTTATCGGGTCCTCCATCAAGGAAGTAGTTGAGACCTTTGTAGAGGCTCTGTTACTGGTAGTATTGGTTGTATTTATATTCCTTCAGAACTGGCGGGCAACCTTGATACCATTGTTGGCTGTTCCTGTATCTCTGATTGGTACCTTTATTGCCTTTATAATTTTGGATTTCTCTATTAATACTCTGACCTTGTTTGCTATGGTTTTGGCCATAGGTCTGGTAGTTGATGATGCTATCGTTGTTATCGAGAATGTAGAGCATCACATGAGTACAGGCCTTACCCCTATTGATGCTACTGAGCGGGCCATGGATGAGGTACAGGGGCCGGTAGTAGCCATTGCCTTTGTATTGGCCGCTGTATTCATACCAGTTGCTTTCTTGGGCGGTATGATGGGTGTACTGTATCGTCAGTTTGCCTTGACCATTGCTATATCCATGGCGTTGTCGGCCTTTGTGGCGTTGACCCTTACCCCGGCTCTGTGTGCCATGATCCTTAAGCCAGTGGATTATGAAGCCAAGCAGGAACGGGATAGCAGTGTATTAGATCGATTCTTTAAAAGGTTTAATGACAAGTTCAATGAAATTCGCATCAGCTACCAGGGGGTAGTTGGCTGGTTCATTGGAAATGCCAAGTATGCGGTCATCCTCATCGTTATTATAACAGGTCTTACTGGCCTGCTTTATAAGATTGTACCTAGTACCTTCGTTCCGGATGAGGACCAGGGGTATTATGCAATTTCCGTATCCCTGCCAGAGGGTACATCTATTAACCAGACTTCCATTACAATGGATAATGTATCCACTGCAGTAAAGAGTATGGATGGCATAAATAATGTTATTGCCATCACTGGTTTTGATATTTTCTCCTTTGGTACTAAATCAAATGCCGGAACTATGTTCGTCGGCTTGAAAAATTGGGATGAACGAACCACGCCTGATTTGTCCATTAATGCCCTTATTGGAAAAACCTTTGCCATAGGTGCCAAGGTTGCTCCGGAGGCCCAGGTAGTGGCATTTAACATGCCGGCGTTGCCAGGTCTTGGTAACGTAGGTGGTTGGCAGATGGAGCTTCAGGATTTGTCGGGTCACACCGATGAAGAATTAAATGAGGTTTCCCAGAAAATTGTAGCTGCTGCAAATCAGCGTCCTGAATTGCAGGGTGTCCGTTCAACCTTCAAGGTTAATTCTCCGATTGTACAATATGATATTGACCGTGATAAGGCCAAGAGCCTTGGTGTTAAGCTGTCTGATATCTTTAACACCATGCAGGTATTCTACGGTGGTAATCAGATAAACGACTTTAATGAATTTGGCCGAAGCTACAAGGTTATGCTGCAGGCGGATAAGGCATATCGTACTGCTGCTGATGATATGCGGTTTATGTTTGTCCGCAACAGCTCCGGCGAGATGATTCCTTTGGAGTCATTACTTACTCCAAGAATGAGTACAGCTCCTTCAATTGTACATCGTTTCAATGCATCCAAGGCTGTATCCTTCCAGGGTAATGCTGCAAATGGTTATTCTTCCGGTCAGGCTATTGCTGCAATGGAGGAAATTGTAAATGAAGTTGCTTCTAACGGTTATCATATTGAGTGGTCCGGTCAGGCACGTGAGGAAATCAAGAGTGGTGATTCCACTGGTAAGGTATTGGCTTTGGCCCTTGTCTTTGTATTCCTTTGTTTGGCAGCTCTCTATGAAAGCTGGAGCGTACCGTTTGCCGTTATTCTTTGCGTACCAGTAGGTATATTTGGCGCGTTGTTCTCCGAATTGGCTATTAGCTTGTTGGAGACTTTGACTGTTGGTCCTAATGCAGGCCTTCAGAATAGCGTGTATATGCAGATTGGTGTAATCATGCTCATTGGTTTGTCAGCAAAAAATGCGATTTTGATCGTTGAATTTGCCAAGGCCCGTGCTGATATGGGGATGAATCCTCTGAAGGCAGCTATTGAAGCCGCCGGACTCCGACTTCGTCCAATTCTCATGACTTCCTTTGCATTCATCATCGGCTGTTTGCCATTGGCTGTGGCCTCTGGTGCCGGTGCAGCGGCTCGTAATGGTATGGGTGTTGCCGTAGTTGGTGGTATGTTATTTGCAACCTTTATCGGTATCTTTATTATTCCTTCCTTCTACATCATCACTGTTCGGTTTGCCGATATGGTGGGATGGAACAAGAAGAAAAAGAAGGAACATGATAAGAAGTTTGTATAAAACATAACAGTGTTTAATAAAATGAAGCTATTCTCAACAAATAGCTTCATTTTTTAGTTAAAAAGAAGTATAATGTAAATGTAATAAATAGGTGGACGATATTTTTGCCAAGGTAATAATAGGTATTGTATTAAAAACTTTTGTTTGGTATAATACATAGCAGTGAAATGAAAATATAGAATGCATATTCTAAAAAAATAACATGTTAACATAGAAGGGAGTTTTATATTAATGGAGAAGGAAGAAGCGTTAAAAAGTGCGTTGAAGCAGATTGAAAAGGATTATGGCAAGGGTGCTATTATGCGTCTTGGCGATGCTGCCAACAACATGAATGTGGAGGTTATTCCTACAGGTATTCTGCCGTTGGATATAGCCTTAGGCGTAGGCGGTATTCCTCGCGGACGTATTATTGAGATTTACGGACCAGAATCCTCCGGTAAAACAACAGTTACTTTGCACATGATTGCTGAGGCACAGAAAAATGGTGGTATTGCGGCATTTATTGATGCGGAGCATGCCCTGGATCCTGTATATGCCAAGAAGCTGGGGGTAGATATCGATAATTTGCTGATTTCCCAGCCAGATACCGGTGAGCAGGCCCTGGAGATTGCTGAAGCTCTGGTGCGCAGCGGTGCTATCGACATTATCGTAGTGGATTCCGTAGCAGCTCTGGTTCCAAAGGCTGAAATTGAAGGCGAAATGGGTGATGCCCATGTGGGCCTTTTAGCCCGCCTTATGAGCCAGGCTATGCGCAAGCTCACAGGTGTTATCAGTAAGTCCCGTACCACAGCTATATTCATTAACCAGATTCGTGAAAAGGTGGGCGTTATGTATGGTAACCCTGAGGTCACAACTGGTGGCCGCGCATTGAAGTTCTATGCTTCCGTACGTCTGGATGTTCGCAAATATGACCAGGTGAAGCAGGGCACAAATGTATTGGGTAACAGAACCAGAGTCAAGGTTGTAAAGAATAAGGTGGCACCACCATTTAAGGTTGCTGAGTTTGATATTATGTACGGTGAAGGTGTGTCCCGTGAAAGCAGCCTTATAGATATTGCAGCTGATCTGGAAATCATCCAGAAGAGCGGCTCCTGGTATTCTTACAATGATACTCGCCTTGGTCAGGGTAAGGACACTGTTAAGGAGATTTTGAGAAATCAGCCGGAGCTCTTTGAGGAAATAGAAGGCAAGGTTCATGAGCTGCTGAAGGATGAAGCTGTATTGCAAAAGCTGACTTCACCAAGCAAGAAGTCTAAGGCTGGCAGTGATGATTAATAGACAACCTGGTGGCAAACACAGGCCTAAACTATCAGCCAAAGCCAAGGCGGTGGATTTACTCTCCAGAAGCGATCAAAGTGTAAGAAGGCTTACGGAAAAGCTCACAAGAAAGGAATACAGTGAGGATGAGATTAAGGAGACTATAGAGTGGCTTCAGGACAAACACTATATAGACGACGAGGCGGGCTGCAGAAGGCGCTTTGAATACCTTTATGAGTCCTCCAGCTATAGTGTGAAGCAGATTTGTGCAAAGCTGATGCAAAAGGGCTATGACAGCGGACTGGTTCGTTCCTGTGTTCCTGATGACATATATGACAGGGAGCTTGAAAAGGCAGGCAGGGTAGTAAGAAGCAGGTTTAAGCCTGGGGCAGATTTTCGGAAAATGCAGCAGTATATGTATGGTAAGGGTTTTGACTACAGTGCTGCCAGAGATGCCATTGAGGATTATCGTCAGGAGTGGCCGGAGGAAGATGATTAAAGAGTTTTAGGGGATTGCCTTAGGCAGTCTCCTTTATTTTTCCATTTAGGATGGAAAAATTTGTATAACTGGGGTATAATGTTCTAGACTAAAATTGAAGGAGGCTAAAGCTCTTGGCAAACGAAATGATACTGGTATTGGATTTTGGTGGTCAGTATAATCAGCTGATTGCCCGCCGTGTTCGTGAGTGTAATGTATACTGTGAGGTTCACCCTAATACTTTAAGTATTGAGAAGATTAAGGAAATGAACCCTAAGGGCATTATTTTTACTGGTGGTCCAAACAGCGTTTATAAACCTGAGTCTGCTACCATTAGCACTGAAATTTTTGAACTGGGTGTGCCTGTTTTGGGTATCTGCTATGGTTCCCAGCTCATTGCCCATCTTCTTGGAGGCAAGGTGGACACCGCCCCTGTTAGTGAGTATGGCAAGACAGAGGTTGCTATCAAGAGTTCTTCTTCAAAATTATTTGATGGCGTTTCCAGCAAGACTATCTGTTGGATGAGTCATACCGATTATATTTCCAAGGCTCCTGATGGCTTTGGGATTACCGCTGACACTCCTGTATGCCCTGTAGCTGGTATGGAGGATGAGAAGCGTAAGATTTATGCTGTACAGTTCCATCCAGAGGTCCTTCATTCCGTGGAAGGCTCCAAGATGCTCAGTAACTTTGTCTACAAGGTTTGTGAATGCGCTGGTGACTGGCGCATGGATTCCTTTGTGGCAACTACTATCAAGCAGCTGAAGGAGAAGATCGGTAGCGGCAAGGCACTGTGTGCTCTTTCCGGTGGCGTAGATTCCTCTGTGGCAGCTGTTCTCATGTCAAAGGCTATTGGCAAGCAGCTTACCTGCGTATTTGTAGATCACGGACTTCTCCGCAAGGATGAAGGGGATCAGGTGGAGGCTGTCTTTGGCCCAGATGGTCCTTATGATTTGAACTTTATCCGGGTTAATGCCCAGGAGCGCTTCTATGAAAAGCTCAAGGGTGTAACTGAGCCAGAGGCAAAGCGTAAGATTATCGGTGAGGAGTTTATCCGTGTATTTGAGGAAGAGGCCAAGAAAATTGGTGCAGTGGACTTCCTGGTACAGGGTACTATTTATCCGGATGTAATTGAGAGTGGCCTTGGAAAGTCTGCAGTAATTAAATCCCATCATAATGTAGGCGGCCTGCCTGATTATGTAGACTTTAAGGAAATTGTGGAGCCACTTCGTCTTCTCTTTAAGGATGAGGTTCGTAAGGCCGGCCGCGAGCTGGAGATTCCGGAATATCTGGTAAATCGTCAGCCATTCCCAGGTCCTGGCCTTGGTATTCGTATTATTGGCGAGGTAACTGCTGAGAAGGTAAAAATCGTTCAGGATGCTGACGCAATTTATCGTGAGGAAATTGCCAAGGCTGGAGTGGACAAGAATCTTGGCCAGTATTTCGCAGCTCTTACCAATATGCGTTCCGTAGGCGTAATGGGTGACTTCAGAACCTATGATTATGCCATTGCTCTCAGAGCTGTAATGACCAGTGACTTTATGACCGCTGAAAGCGCCCAGATTCCATGGGAGGTTCTCCACAAGGTTACCAACCGCATCGTAAACGAGGTAAAGGGTGTAAACCGTGTAATGTATGATTGCACCAGTAAACCACCTGCTACTATTGAATTTGAATAAAATGAGATTCCGCAAGAATTGTGATGCAACTCTTGCGGAATTTTTTTATTGATGCAGGGAATGTTTAGGTGAAAATAGAATAGAGTAAGGAAATGTATTTTAGTGAGGAGGATGTTGTTATGTTGTTTATATGTTATCCAAAATGTACCACCTGTCAGAAGGCGCGGAAGTGGCTGGAGGAACATAAAATACAATATACTGAAAGAAATATTGCTACAGACAATCCTACCTATGAGGAGCTTAAGGAGTGGCATGAAAAGAGCGGACTGCCATTAAAGAGATTCTTTAATACCAGTGGCATGATATATAGGGAAATGCAGCTGAAGGATAAGCTGCCTTCAATGAGTGAGGAGGAAAAGTTAAAATTATTGGCAACTGATGGTATGCTGGTAAAGCGTCCTCTTTTAGTAGCCGAAGATAAGGTGTTGGTAGGCTTTAAAGAAGCTGAATGGGCAGAAATATGACCACTTCCTTCTTGTTTAAAATACAGTGACAAAAAGGCTAAAATATGATAAAATCACAATAGGAAAATTGTGCGCTTTGTTATTGCTATATAGGATGTATGAGGTTTCAAGGATGAAAGGTGGATGACTTATGGCTATGACAATTAATTCTATGATTAACAATAATTACAGTTTTAGCCAATTTACTCAGAATTATGGCATTTCTTCCGGTGGCAAAAAGTCTGCAAATCAGAATAATGCCATTTCCACAATGTGGAACAATTATGCCAATAATCAGAGCAGCAGCGGTGTTGGCTTTAATGCTGCTGATATCTATGGCGTAAAGGAAAGTGCCCGGGAGCTGCTTTCTTCCTACGAAAGTACCAGAAAGGATTTCAACGAGGACTTCAGTTCAAAGATGGATGACCTTTCCAAGTCCTTAAAGACTCTGAAGTCCACTGATTTTAATGTGGGTAAGGATGCTTTGACAACGAAGGATGTTACCACCACTGATAAGGACGGCAAGACCACTACCAGCACCCAGACCGAGATGAGCGATGGTCTGAAGACTGCCCTGAAGAACGTAAAGGACTTCGTAAGCAGCTACAATGACACTGTTAGCTTTATGAAGGACAATGCTTCCATTTCCAAGCGTATGGGCCGGGTAAGTGAGATGTTTGCCGATACTAGTTATCGTGCTTCAAATTATAACAGCATTGGTATCAGTGTAGGTAAGGACGGCAGTCTTACTGTGGACGAGGACAAGCTGGCTAATGCCATTACCAATTCTCCGGACAAGGTATCCCGTATCATGGGCAAGGATGGGCTGGCAGGGAAGACCGAGTCCCATATCAGCGCTGCAAATGCCCAAAAGGATAAACTGTTCCCATCTGTTGAGTCCCTTTTTGGCAAGGAGTTGAAGACGGCTCAGGTTTATACCAGCAGTGCCATGACACGCATGAATGGCTATGCTTATATGGGCAATTTCTTAAATATGTATTGGTAATATTGAAACATGGCGTCCTGTGCAAGCAGGACGCTTTTTTTATTTTTTTGCAGGAATACTACCTCCCGTGTAGAAGTGTACCCGTATACAGCATATGTACCCGGATTTCTAGGATTAAATTTATAGGAGGTGGCCATATTGTTAAAGACTATTGCAGCAGGAATGACTGCACTTATGCTTCTGGGAGCCAGTACGGAAGCATGTACGGTAATGGTGGTGACCAAGGGGGCTTCCGAGGATGGGAGCATGATTGTTTCACACTCCAATGATGGCTTTGGCAGTGATATGAATCTTGCCTTTGTACCGGCCAAGGACCATCCACGCGGCAGTATGCGGCCAGTGTATCCATCAGCGGCTGCATTGACTGAAATGCCGGACTACAACTGCTTTGCCCAGCCAAATCTGGTGGCCCCGGAGCGCAGCGATGACTATAATTATCCGGGACGTCCAAAGACAAAGCCTATTGGCTACATCCCGGAGGTGGAGCACACCTATGCTTATATGGATGCGGCTTATGGTGTGGCCAATGAGCACGGGCTGATTTTTGGTGAATGCACCGATATGTCCGCTCACTTGCCGGAGGCACCTTATCGGGAAGGGGAAGGTATTTTCTACGCCGCAGAGCTGAGCCGTGTTGCTTTGGAACGGTGCAAGACTTCCCGGGAAGCCATAGAACTGATGGGCAGTCTAATTGATGAGTATGGTTTATGGGGTACTGCAGAAACCTTGGCGGTGGCTGACCAAAATGAGTGCTGGGTGTTGGAAATGCAGCCAGCTCCCGGGGGAAAGGGAGGCTTTTGGATTGCGGAGAGGATTCCAGACGGAGACTTTTTCATTGCCGCCAATCAATTGAGAATTCGTGCCATTAAAGAGGGAAATCCTGACCAGATTTTTAATCCAAAGCTGCCTCAGATGATAAAGGATGCCGGATGGGCAGCCTATGATGAAAATGGAAATCTGGATTGGGTACGATCCATGGAGTCAAGAGAATTCCACCATCCATACTATTCCCAGCGCCGTGTATGGAGTGCCATGAACGATGTGGCTCCATCCCGTAATCTGCCATCAAGAGTGGCGGACTGGGATGCCAAGACATATCCTTTGTCCATTCATCCTGAGAGGAAATTAGGAGTAGAGGATTTGGCCCGTTTGTATCGCAACTATTATGCCGGCACAGAATATGATAAGTCCAGGGGCCCTCTGTCCGGGCTTTATGGTTCACCTTATCATTATGAGGTGGAGGAGGGACAGCGTTCCATTCTTTCCGCCAAGACGTCTTATACCCACATTGTGCAGCTCAATGAGTCCCTGCCATCACCGGTGGTATGGTTCTCCACCAATGCTCCGTATGAAAATCCTTTCATACCTCTTACTGTGGGCAAGCTTCCAAAGGTCTATGACAAGGCCCTGCGGGATACCTACAATCCGGACAAACTGTATTGGGCCTCCAACGAGGTTATGGCCCTGAATCAGGGGTTCTTCAATATTATGTCACCGATGGTCAGCAAGGCCGTGGAGGATTCGGAGAAAACATCTTTGGGATTGGTCAAGTCTTACAAGGGCCACAGTCGGGAGAAGTTCGCTGCTGCTCTGGAGAAAAATGCCATTAATAATTTCCACAAATGGCGGGAGCTGACCCATGAGCTTTTGAAGAAATACAATGGTGGCCAGGGAGTTACATACGGCGGCAGAATGCCTGACCCGAAGACACCAACGGAATATTAAACTCAAAAACGCCTTAGTGTAGGAACAAAAAAAGCAGGGTTGTCATTGACAGCCCTGCTTTTCTACGGGAAAGACTTATTGTCCGATCATCATTTTGATTATTTCCTTGTCTGTTTCCTTCATGCCGATGCGGCCTAGGCGGCTGATGTTTCTGATGGTGTTTTCCACACCCTTCAGAACAAGACCGTCGCCACCATAAAATTCCTGTCCGTTGCGGAACATTTCAAAACCCATAATGCCGGCATCCACGGCAGCGGATATTTTGGCTGCACAGGATGCTTTGGCGCCGTCACAGACGATACCGGAGGTAATGGCAAGAGCATTGACGATGGTGTGGATTACGGCACTGTAATCCTTGGTGCACAGCCAGGCAATGCCAGCTCCTGCCCCGGCTCCGGCACTTACAGCTCCGCAGTAGGCAGAAAGACGGCCAATACCCTCCTTTTCGTGGAGGGTGACAAGATTGGATAGCAGAAGGGCACGGTACAGCTCCTCCTGAGAGCTGCCCAGCTCCTTGGCATATTCAATAACTGGAAGGGAAACAGTCATGCCCTGATTGCCACTTCCAGAGTTGATAACCACTGGCATTTCACAGCCGTTCATGCGGGCATCGGAGCCAGCAGCAGCCCGGGCCCGGGCACGGACATGAACATCATTTCCATAAGCCTTCAGAAGGGTTTTCCCTATATTGGCACCATAGTTGTTTTTCAATCCCTCGTCGGAAATAGCGGTGTTGTAGGCAATCTGACGATCAATGGTTTCTTTGATGTCGTTAAGATCACAGGTCATGGCAAAATCGTAAATATCCTCAATTGTCATGCATTCATAATCTGGCTTGCCAGTATCAACGGAATCTACGATTTTCTTTTCAAAGAGAATCTCATTGTTTTTGGAAATTTTAACAATATTGGTATGTTCATTTACCACATGTACCTCAGCGGTATCACTGCCATGCCATACAGTAACGATGATATCCAATACGTGCTCAGATTGGGCAGCATCCACATTAATTTCGGTATTTTCCATGTATTTGCCAAGTTTTTCCTTATCCTCTGGTTTTACATGGGCGATTACCTCCAAAGCGGCATTTGCATCACCGGCCACTACCCCGATGGCGGCGGCAGCTTCGATACCCTTACGGCCATCAGTATTTGGAACAATAACGCTTTTTACATTTTTTATTATATTTCCGCTGGCAGCTACTGTGATTCTGTCCGGAAGCTTTCCCAATGCCTCACGGGCCTTGGCGGCGCAATATGCAATGGCAATAGGTTCGGTACAGCCCATGGCTGGCACCAGCTCACGCTTGAGTATTTCAATATATGCCTGATAGGTTTTGCTAGTTTTCTCCATGTAAGTTCACCCTTCTAATCCTGTATTTGGTTTTAATTATAACGCATTTATGGGTAAAAAAATACTCTTTTAGACCATAGATGTGGGCACAGAGCTGATGTGAACACTGAATTATATCATTTATTTGCCAAAAAATTAATATTATATTTGCAATTAGAGGAATTTGACCAAAATTAGAGAATATTAAAAGCATAAGATTTTATTGTGAGGAGGCTTCGATAATTAGGGGAATAATTAAAGAATATTAAATATGATATCGAGAGAGGCTTCTAAGAGAATTTGGAGGGGTTAACATGAAGGTTTATACTACTGACAAAATTCGTAATGTGGTTTTGCTGGGCCATGGTGGCTGCGGAAAGACAACTCTGGCTGAAGCAATGGCTTATCTGAGCGGTATAGTGTCAAGACCAGGCAAGATAGAAGATGGCTCCACTATTTCCGATTGTACCAAGGAAGAAGTTAAAAGGCAGATTTCCATATCTACCTCTGTGGTTCCGGTTGAATGGGATGATTTTAAGATTAATGTTCTCGATACTCCGGGATTCTTTGACTTTGAGGGCGAGGTCAATGAGGCCATGAGCGTAGCGGACGGTGCTATTATTGTGGTTTCCGGAAAGGCCGGCGTAGAGGCAGGAACGGAGCGTGCGTGGGATCTTTGCGAGAAGTATCACCTGCCAAGAATTTTCTTTATTACAGATATGGATATTGACTCTGTTTCCTATCGTCAGGTGCTGGATGATCTCAATGTTATGTTCGGCAAGAAGATTGCACCTTTCAATATGCCATTGCGTGAGGATGAAAAGCTGGCAGGCTATATCAACGTAATTCAGAAAAAGGCCTTCCGTTATCAGGGGGAAGAGGCCGTGGAGGAGGAGGTTCCGGACTATTCCGTAAGCTACCTCAATCAGTATAATGATTCATTGATGGAGGCCGTTGCAGAAACATCTGAAGAATTTCTTGACCGTTATTTGTCAGGTGACTCTTTCTCAGAGGCAGAGATTCGTGCGGCCGTAAGGAGTGCCATTTCCGATGGCTCCATTATTCCTGTGGAATCAGGCTCAGGTATCGCTCAGCGCGGCGTGTATACCTTGCTGGACGACATTGTAAAATATATGCCATCCGCTGATAATCGCAAAATGTCTGGTATTAATGCCCAGACAAATGAGATTTTCGAGGCAAACTTTGATATTCTTAAGCCAAAAACTGCATTTGTGTTTAAGACTATCGCGGATCCATTTATTGGTTTTTACAGCTTGATAAAGATTCGCTCTGGTGTAGTTAAGGCCGATGATATAATGTATGATGTGCGTACCGGCAATGAGTTTAAAATTGGTAAGCTGTACGTACTGCGTGGTAACAAGGCTACAGAGGTTCCTGAGCTTCATGCTGGCGATTTGGGCGCTTTGGCCAAGCAGACGGCGGTTAAGACTGGTGATACCTTGTCTACAAAGAATAATCCAGTGGTATATGCCAAGATGGATTTGCCGACACCTTATACCTGCATGAGATGGAAGCCGGTTAAGAAGGGTGACGTGGATAAGATTGCCATGGCAATGCAGAAGATTGCCGCAGAGGACCAGACCTTTAAGTTTGAACGTGATAATGCCAACCGTCAATCCTTGATTTATGGTATGGGCGACCTGCATCTGGAAATTATCCAGTCCAGACTTCTCAATGAGTATAAGGCTGAGATTAAGACAGAGAAACCAAAGGTTGCCTTCCGTGAGACCATAAAGAAGCGTTCTGATGTGGAGTTTAAGTACAAGAAGCAGACTGGTGGACACGGCCAGTATGGTCATGTAAAGATGCGCTTTGGTCCATCTGGTACCAATGATCCGTATGTATTTGATGAAGAGGTTGTAGGCGGTGCAGTACCAAAGAATTTCTTCCCTGCTGTTGAAAAGGGTATTGCCGCAGGCTGTGAGCGGGGACCATTGGCAGGCTATCCTGTAGTTGGCGTTCATGCCACCCTTTATGATGGTTCTTATCACTCCGTTGATTCCTCAGAGAATTCCTTCAAGATTGCTGCAGAGCAGTGCTTCAAGAAGGGGATTATGGAGGCAGGAGCAGTTCTTTTGGAGCCATTTGTAATGCTGAAGGTAACAGTACCTGATTCCTACATAGGTGATGTTATTGGTGACCTGAACAAGCGTCGGGGCAGTGTAATGGGCATGACCCCGATGAATGGTAAGCAGATTATTGAAGCGGAGATTCCGCAGATGGAACTCTATGGATACAGTACGGTGCTTCGCTCTATGACTGGTGGCCGGGGCGATTTCTCCTATGAATTCTCCCGCTACGATCAGGCTCCTGAGGATGTACAGTCCAAGGCTATCGCTGCATATCAGGAGAAGCTGGCAGCCAGTGACAATGAAGAATAAAAATTATCTTTTGTTTAAAGTGTTGACAAAAATAAAATAATAGTTTATATTAAGCCCATAACTTGATACTGACTAGCAATGAAGCTTCGCCCTAGTGCTCTTGGCACTGTAAGGCGAAGCTTTTTCTGTCAGTGTAGTTATTTAGGTATTATATTTATATGCTTGGCAATGGGGCCGTCGAAGTTTCTGACGAGAAGCTTTGGCGGCTTTTTTGTTTAAAGCAAAGTAGTAAGGGAGGAATATGTATGAGCATGAATTATAGTGGTACTGCAGTAATGGAAGTACCAAAGAAGGAAGAAGATTTAAGTCGTGTATTAAAGCCTATTCATTTGTGGTCATTGGCAGTAGGCCTTGTTATATCCGGTAATTACTTCGGCTGGAGCTATGGCTTTGCCGAGGGCGGTGTTATGGGCCTGGCATTGGCTCTTATACCGGTAACCATTTTCTATGTAACCTTTATTTTGTCATATTCGGAGCTGGCAACAGCAATTCCACATGCTGGCGGTCCTTCAGCCTATGCCCGCCGTGCTTTGGGAAAGTTTGGTGGCTATCTTAATGGTATCAGCTGCCTTATAGAGTTTGTATTTGCTCCACCGGCTATTGCCTTGGCTGTAGGTGGTTACGTACATGCCCTGCTTCCGATGATTGACCCAATGGTGGCAACTGTAGCTGCATTTTTCTTCTTCATCTTCCTGAATTATTTGGGAATGAAGACCTCTGCCACCTTTGAGCTGGCTGTAACAGTAATTGCCCTCCTCGGCTTGGTGGTGTACTGGTTCCTGGCAGCCCCTCATTTTGATCCTGCACTGGTAATGTCCGAGCCACTGCTTCCAAACGGTTTCAGTGGTGTAATGGCAGCTGTTCCTTTTGCAATCTGGTTCTATCTGGCCATTGAGGGCGGTGCCATGAGTGCTGAGGAAATGGTAAATCCTCAGAAGGATATTCCAAAGGGCTTCCTTAGTGGTATGGCTACCCTGCTTGTTATGGCAGCATTGACTTTGTTCCTTACTGCTGGTCTTGGTAATGTTGAGGCTGTTTCCGCTGTTGATTTCCCATTGCCATTGGCTTTGGCTTCTGTATATGGTGATGGTTCCATGCCGGTTCTTCTTATGAGTGGTATTGGTCTTTTCGGTTTGATTGCATCTCTCCATGGAATTATCGTGGGCTATTCCCGTCAGACCTATGCTATGGCCCGTACCGGCTATCTGCCAAAGTTCCTGGCACATATTGATGAAAAGCATCATACCCCTGTATGGGCGTTGATTCTGCCAGGTATTGTATGTCTTTTTACAGCACTTACAGGTCTTACTGATTTGGTAATCACCATTGCTTGCTATGGATCTGTTGTTATGTATGTTACTTCTCTGATTTCCCTGTTTATTTTGCGCAGCAAGGAACCAAACCTGAAGCGCCCATTCCGCGTATCCTATCCTATTATTCCAATTATCAGCATGGTAATGGCTATTTTCTGTGTAGTAAGTCTGGTAATGGCTTCTAGTGATGCTCTTCCTTATGTGGCTGGTATTTATATAGTGGCTATTGCATATTACTTTATCCATGGCAATAAGCATATCCGTCCATACGAAGAAGAATTTGGTGTTATGGATGATTTGGATCAGGAATAAATTATGGAGCAGGAAATTCTAAGTGCCGGTATTGATTTGGGAACCACCACATCACAGGTGATATTCAGCCGCATAAAGCTGGAAAATATATCATATACGGCGGTTCCCGAAATCCGCATCAAGGAAAAAGAGATAATTTATAAAAGTAAGATATACTTTACCCCACTGACGGCGGATAACCATATTGATATCCCCGCTCTAAGGTCCATT
>NZ_JAZTZI010000170.1:0-15863 GCF_045637405.1 Anaerovibrio sp. | reverse complement strand
TTTCTTCACAGTCGAAAAAATAACCATTAGCAACTTCTGACTCAAAATTATATTCATCAGCTACAGCTTTCTTCACATATGTTTTCGCTATATCACATTTTTCCTTTGTATCATCGATAGAAATGATGTCCATTCATACACCTCCGTCACCCAAAGCAACATCAGATGATATTATAATATAATTTCTATGATTTTTCTATACAAAACCAGCTTAAAACAGAACGCAAGTACCAGAACTTTAGTTCTTATATTATCATTTTAATTTTAGCTTGTAAAGAAAAATAATAATACAAGAGGCAACGCCTGAATGACGCTGCCTGGTTTACAGTTCATAATCTTTTATTTGTATCGTTCCGGCCAACAGGCCTTCAGATATTCACTGATTCTTCCTTCCCTGCCATTAGCAGTTGGATGATAATATGTTGTCCCCTTCAAAACATTAGGAAGATATTGCTGCTTCACAAAATGATATGGGAAATCGTGAGCATACTTGTAATTTATACCATGCCCCAGCTTGGCTGCCCCCTTATAATGGGCATCCCTAAGGTGTTCCGGCACCGGTCCGCAGTTACGGTGGCGCACATCTGCCAAAGCAGCATCTATAGCCAAATAGGCCGCATTGCTCTTGGGAGCTGAAGCCACATAGGTTACGGCCTCAGCCAAGGGAATACGGGCCTCCGGCATCCCTACAAACTGTACTGCCTGTACCGCTGCCATGGCAACGACAAGAGCAAATGGATCAGCATTTCCCACATCCTCAGCAGCGCAAATGGCCACCCTACGGGCTATAAAATTAAGATCCTCTCCCGCCGCCAGCATCCTTGCCAGATAATGAATGGCCGCATCAGGATCACTGCCACGCATACTTTTTATAAAAGCGGATACCGTGTCATAATGGTTATCCCCTTTTTTATCGTAAGTCTGGATTCTATCTCCCAAAATAGTATGGAGAAGCTCAATATTAATTTCACTGTCATTATCAATCATGGCAGCTGCCTGTTCCAAAAGATTCAGAGCCATACGCCCATCCCCTCCGGACAGTTGAGCAATAGCCTCCACAGATTCATCAGTAATGGTAAGGCCTCTGGAGCCAAGTCCCCGTTCCTTATCCTCCATGGCCTGCTTAAGCATACGCATCAGGTCCTTATCGGAAAGGGAATTTAGCCGCACAATTCTGACACGGCTCAGCAAAGCGTGATTAACCTCAAAAAAAGGATTCTCAGTAGTGGCACCAATCAAAATAAGGCGTCCATCCTCCACATAGGGAAGAAGTACATCCTGCTGGCTCTTGTTAAAGCGATGAATCTCATCAATAAACACGATGGTGCGTTTCTGATAAAATCTGCGAGCTTCTGCTGCCTCATCCACTATTTTTCTGATATCCCCAATACCGGCGGATACAGCATTCAGCTTTTTGAAATTGCTGTTGGTAAGAGATGCCACCATTTGGGCCAAGGTTGTCTTTCCCGTTCCCGGTGGCCCATAAAGAATCAGGGAAGGAAGCTGATCCTTCTCAATCATTTTTCTCAGATACTTTCCCTTGCCTACAGCCTCCTCCTGACCTATAAACTCGTCAAAATTACGGGGACGCATACGCTGGGCCAGTGGCTCATATTTTTTACTGTCGTTTTTTTCTGCCGTAGCAAACAAATCCATACCTAAATCCATACTGTTCACTTACTTTCCCGTTGAACCAAAGCCACCTGTTCTTTCAGCCCCTACACCAGCAGAATCCCCATCCACTGTGAGATACTTATAAAAAATGCCCTGGGCTACCCTGGTTCCTTTGGTAATAAAAAAATCCTTTTCCCCATGATTAATGAGAGGCACCATAATATGGCCCTCATTTTCAGGATTGTTATAATAGTCAGCATCAATAATACCTTGACTGTTTACACAGGAAACAGAATTTTTGATAGAAATACCGGAACGCACATGAATCCCCAGATACTCATCATTTTGCATATATGCCTTGAGGCCCGTAGGCACCAATACCACCTTATGGGGCACCAGAGTCACATCCTCGGCGGCCTCTATATCATAACCGGCACTGGAGCCGGTCTTTCTGCCAGGTAATTTTATCCCTCTATCTTCATAGGCGCTTACAATCTGAAAGCCTCTAATCTTATCTGTCATTTGCAAAAAACTCAGTCTTTCTTTTCCTCAGAAAAATTTTCCACTGGACGCCCCATAGTAATGGTAGAAATGGCATGCTTATATACCATCTGCTGCTTGCCCAGGGAATCAATAATAACTGTAAAATTATCAAAACCCTTTACAAAACCTTTTATCTGAAAACCGTTTACCAGATGAATGGAAACCTGAATATTTTCCTTACGAACCTGATTTAAAATACTGTCCTGTAAATTAATAACCTTTGCTGTCATAAAAATTACCCCCATTATCCTTTAAAAAATCTAGCTATATTCCAGGAAACATTATCTACAAGTCCCCGTCCCCTATAGAGGGCTGGATGATACCAATGCACATAAGGCATTTTTCTATACCAGGTCAGCTGCCGTTTGGCAAAGTGTCTGGTTCCCTTTTTTATATCATCCCTTGCCTGCTCCAGGGTGCCTGTTCCCTGAACATAGTCAACCATTTCCTTGTAGCCAATACCACGCATGGACTGGCTTTCAGGAGATACACCGCTGTTTAGCAAATTACGGACTTCATCTGCCAGTCCCTGCTGCAGCATCTGGTCAACTCTCCTGTTTATTCTATCATAAAGCTCTGAACGGTGCCAAATCAGACCCGCCACATACACGTCATAAACAAGACCTTTTTCCTTTTGGGTGGAAATCTGCTCTCCCCCCAAATGATAAACCTCCAGGGCCCGCATAACCCTTCTGAAATTATTTACATGAATTCTTTCTGCCGCCTCCGGATTTATCTCCCGCAGCATATCGTGAAGGTACTGCTTTCCCTTTTCCTCTGCCAGCTTTTCCAGCTTAAGCCTATATTCTTCATCCCCGGCAGTATCATTAAACTGATATCCCTCCAGCAGAGATTTAATGTAGAGTCCTGTCCCTCCTGTCAAAATTGGCAGCTTTCCTCTGTTATTGAGGTCCGTAATAATAGGCTTTACTCTATCAATAAAATCAGCCACATTAAAGGATGCGTCCGGTGGCAGTATATCTATCATGTGATGAACCACTCCGTCCCGTTCCTTTATCCCTGGCTTGGCCGACCCAATATCAAAACCCTTATATACCAGCTGGGAATCCCCGGATATAATTTCCGTATCAAATTGCTTTGCCAGCTCTATGGAAAGACCTGTTTTGCCCGAAGCAGTAGGACCCAGTACCACAATCAGCCTTTCCCTTTGTTTTTTGTCCATGGGGCAAATACCCTCCACAATAAAAAATATCTGTTACAAATGTATTCACTACAACAAAAAGGACTACTGCATTAAATATACCACAAGCAGTAGTCCGTGAAAACATTTTCAAGTTAAATCATTTTGGAGACATCTTTCACCAAGTAATATGATTACGCCTTAATCATGTCATGCTCCATCATGTATTCCGCAATCTGGAGAGCATTCAAGGCTGCACCCTTGCGAATCTGATCACCACATACCCAGAAGTTAAGACCATGTTCAATGGAATAATCCTTACGGATACGGCCAACCTCTACATCATCCTTGCCAGAGGTTTCAAGAGGCATTGGATATTCCTGCTCATCAGGGTTATCTCTCAGAATAACACCAGGGAATTTGGAAAGAACCTCACGGGCCTTCTCCACGGATACCTCATCCTCAAACTCCACGTTTACGGACTCAGCATGGCTACGATATACAGGAACACGGATAGTGGTTGCCGTAATGCGCATATCCTGATCGTTCATAATCTTCTTGGTCTCATCAATCATCTTCATCTCTTCCTTGGTGTAGAGATTTTCTTTGAAGACATCAATCTGAGGAATCAGATTAAAGGCAATTTGATAGTGCTTCTTCAGGGATGCACCAGGAAGAATATTGGCAACAACCTCCTTGCCATCATTGATATCCTTCACCTGCTGCTCCAGCTCAGCCATAGCTTCTTTGCCGCCACCGGATACTGCCTGATAGGTGGAAACCACAACACGCTTAATCTTGGAAACATCATAAAGAGGCTTTAAGGCCATTACCATAATAATTGTGGAGCAATTAGGGTTGGCTATAATGCCCTTATGCCAGGAAATATCCTCCGGATTTACCTCCGGAACGATAAGAGGCACCTCAGGGTCCATACGGAAGGTACTGGAATTATCAATAACTACAGCACCAGCCTTGGCAGCAGCAGGGCCAAGGGTCTTACTGATAGAGCCGCCTGCAAAAAGAGCAATATCCACGTCATTAAAGGAGTTCTCAGTAGCTTCCTCCACAGTGTACTCCTTGCCCATGAACTGGATTTTCTTGCCGGCAGAACGCTTGGATGCAAGCAATTTAAGGTTTGCAAATGGGAACTTGCGCTCCTCTATAAGATTCAGAAACTCCTGACCAACTGCACCTGTAGCACCAAGAATGGCAACATTATACTTCTTCATATTTTATAATCCCCCTTATATAGCTCAATCCATAAATTTATCCAAACCAATAATAAGTCCCTTGTGACCTAAAATGCTTTTAGCTGCAAGACATACACCCGGCATAAAGGATTCACGGTTCAGTGAATCGTGACGAATGGTCAAGGTCTGCCCAAGACCACCAAAAATAACCTCCTGATGGGCCACATAACCAGGCAGACGTACGCTATGAATATGCATACCGTCCACATCAGCTCCACGGGCACCAGCTACCTTTTCCTTCTCGTTTGGATTTCCTTGAACATGGGCCTGGCGAACCTCGGAAATAAGTGCTGCAGTCTGCAGAGCAGTACCAGACGGTGCATCCAGCTTCTTGTCGTGGTGAAGCTCGATAATCTCAACTTCCGGCATATATTTTGCAGCCTGCTTGGCCATCTGCATCATCAGAACGGCACCAATGGCGAAGTTTGGTGCAATGAATACCGGAGTGTCATTGATTTCAGCCAGCTTGGACAGCTCCTGCTTCTGCTCATCAGACAGGCCAGTGGTACCAATGACAGGTGCCACCTTATTCTTTAAAGCCACCTGCGCACTGCCAAATACCACATCAGGAATGGTAAAATCCACCATTACCTGTGGCTTTACATCATCTATAGTAGTCTGTAAATCTCTGGTAAAGCTGACACCGCATTTAGGAAGGCCCACGGTCTCCCCTGCATCTCCATCACCAACTATATCAACAGCACCAACCAGCTCCAGGTCCTTATCCTCAAGAACAGCCTTTACAACTGCCTGGCCCATACGACCATAAGCGCCATTTACTAACACTTTTATCAAGTAAAATCCCTCCATACAGTCATGTATGTCCACTGCTGACGCATATAGACATCACATATTATTTTATATACAATAATACTGTTTGGCAAGAGGATTTTTCTATTTTTCCATTCACAATATACATTTGTCTATAAACACGCAATTCAAGTTACACTATTCTATGTATTTTAGAGCTTACTCATAAAGAAAGGTGGAGTTAAGTTTGAAAATCAATCTTCCCCAGCTGTATTTCAGCAAACTGATGCGGGCTATAACCGAATTTGAGCTTATTGAAAATGGGGATAATATTTTGATTGGGGTGTCCGGCGGCAAGGACAGTATTTTTTTGGCCTATGCCATGGCCATGATGAAAAAACGACTTAAAAAAAATTTTAATATAAAGGCCCTCACCATCAATCCAATATTCTCTGACAATTTTAGTGAAGGTGTTGAACGAATCCGCAGCTTTATGGATGAGCTGGAAATCTCCTTTGATACCATTGACGTGGATATTGCAGGAACCATCAAGGCCCAAAACGGCAAGGATCCTTGTTACTCCTGCGCCTTCTTCCGTAGGGGTGCCGTTAACCGCTTTGCAAAGGAGCATGGCTGTAATAAGGTTGCCTACGCCCACCACAATGACGATGCTGTAGAAACCTTTTTCATGAGTCTGCTTTATTCCGGGCAGATTCACACCTTTACACCTAAAACCTACCTGGATAAGATGGATGTTACAGTAATACGCCCGCTGGTGTATTTTAGGGAGCAGGAAATCATAGATGCTATTGAGTACCATGGTTTTAAGCCAGTACCTTCCCCTTGTCCTTATGATGGCAATACTATCCGCCAGACAGTAAAGGAGCTTATTGTATCTATGAGCAAGGACAATCCCCAGCTTTACCCACATCTGGCCTCTGCCATGAGGGAAAACGCCGTGGGAGAACTGTGGCCGGCAGCCAAAAACCGCAAGGAAATGAAAAAGGCTTATTTCAGCTATATGTATGGAACAGATATCGACTGACAAATCCGATTTATAGCAAGCAAAAAGGACTGGGACATTGATATGTCTTCAGTCCTTTATTTTTCTGATTATTCTGGTTTGAGCATCTTTTCGTAATCCTCCACGCACAGAGGTCGGCTGAAATAATACCCCTGAATCATATCGCAGCCCAAATCTTTCAGAATATCCACCTGGAACTTTTCCTCTATACCCTCAGCCACAGTCCTGATGCCCAAATCCTTGGCCATCATCATCATATAGCGGACAACGGCAATATCCTGATTGGACATATTGATAGTCATGGAATCAAAGAAGCTCTTATCAAACTTCAAAGTATCCAATGGAATTCTGTTCAGAAGTCCCAGGGAGGAACAGCCGGTTCCAAAATCATCCATGGCTATCTTGAAACCCAGCTTGTGTATCTCATTAATAAAGTCTATTACAACATCCTCATCAGTGCCGGTGGAGCTTTCCAGGATTTCAAACTCAATCAAATCCTGAGGAATATCGAAAAGATACAGCTTCTCCTTTACGAACTGCAAATACCCTGCACCATTCTGCATAGTTGGTCGGGTCACATTTACAGATATAGGATATATCTTCAACCCTCTGGAGCGCCATTCGCATATATTTTGACATACCAAATCCATTACATGCATATCCAGGCGCACTGCGTTGCCGTCCCGTTCAAAAAGCGGAATGAATTTTCCCGGCGGCATGAAGCCCATTTCAGCACTGTTCCAACGAATCAGAGCCTCTGCTCCTCCATGCACTGCCTCATCCTCCCCAATATAAAACTTAGGCTGATAATACATCATAAATTCCCCTCGTTCTATACCGATAAGGAAGGCATCCTCAATTTTCTTGTCCTCAAAAATCTCCCGACGCATACTCTCATCAAAGAGATAAACCGTATTGATATTCTCACTCTTTCCCCGCTTTCGGGCAATATTTGCGTTGTCCGCAAATCTGGCGGCCAGCTCCCGGCATCTTTCCTGAAGTTCATCAGAGATAAATTCCTCCAAATCCTCCCGCAGCTCCTTGGCACATATACGCATACCACCAGCGGAAAAAGAAATCATGTGATTATAAATGCCGCCATTTAAATTGCTCTGGATGTCCTCGTCATCTGTTGAAACCAAATCAATGGACACGTTATCAAGTATGCTGCGAATCCGCCTGTAATCGCTGTCCCTGTCCTGACTTTTTAACAGCAAATAGAAAACATCATCATTTATACGGTAGCACTTCTCCCCTTCTCTAAGATTATTGGAAAGCATCTCTCCCACCATACGGATAATCTTGGTGCCACACGCAAAGCCAAAAACGTCATTTACAGCCTTAAATTTATCAATATCCAGGGTCACCATAATATAATCCTGTTCATTTTTGCTGTTAGCAAGAAGGGCCAAAAAGTCCTCATTATAACCCACTATGCTTGGCAGCTGAGTAACATGATCCTTTATGTCACGTTCATGATATTCATGTATCCTCTTTTTTTCTGCCAATATGGAATATGCAGCATTTACAGCAACCAGCAAAAATATAGCCACCAGGCCCTTGTTTAAATAATTGGCCATGGCCAGGGATTCAGCCTTTGGCAGAACAGACATCAGCTGAAATTCCATATAATTGCTTAGTGCAAAAAGCCCAACGCTTGTTATAAGAGCCAGTATTATTATTATGTTACTTCGCTGCTTAATTATTTTACTCATAGGAAGTTTGCCCCTCCTTCTTTTTTCTGGCCAAGGAAGCCACTATACCGAAAGCACAAATCAATGAGAAAATTTTAAATATCATCTGAATGGCCTCCAGCAAGGCCTCGTTATCTGCACCAGTCACTGACTTAACTGCATTTACATCCATAACAATGGTTACTATGGCCATTGAAAAGGCCTGACCGATGAGCCGCATGGTAGCCAGCAAAGAGGATGCTGTACCATAATATTTTGGCTGACAGGCACTCAAAATTGCATTGTTGTTTGGTGATGAAAATAATGCAAAGCCTATACCAATAATCATCAATATCAGCCCCACCATCACCAAGGAGCTGTCTCGGTGAAGCCAGGACAAGGCAAACAGCCCCACACTATTTATCGCCATTCCCACTGAGGCAACTACCCCAGGATCAATTTTATCTGACAAAGCCCCTGCCTTTGGCGAAAGGGTAGCCATCATAAAGAACTGCAACAGTATAACACCACCGGCCACAGTGGCACTCAACCCGCAGATAACCTGCAGATACATGGACACCAAAAAGCTTATGGCAAAGGTTGCGGCATAATGGAGCATTGCCGCCAGATTACTGCAAGTAAATACACGGTTTCCAATAAAAAGGTTTACATCAAGAATAGGGTGGCTGTTGTGACGCTCCACGTAAACAAACAAACCCAAAGCCACCAGACCGGCAATAAAGAGATATATTCCAGTGGTATCCGTAATTTTTGAAAAACCATACAAAATCATGGGGATGGTTACCATATAGCATAAGCTGCCTTTGTAGTCAAAAGGTGCCCCTCGGTCCCCATACCATTCTTCCTTTACACGCAGCATGAAAATAAGCCCCGATGCCGCTATAGTCCCAGTAAGCAGGAAAAACCATCGCCATCCCAGATACTCACAGATAAGACCGCCAAGAGCCGGTCCACAGGTAAGACCCACGTAAACAGAGGCTGTCTGATACCCCAAAATGCGTCCCCGCTCCTTTTTATCAAACACTGAAGCCAGAACTGCCATCCCGGGACCAAACACCATGGCCATAAGGCCACCCTGAAGAAATCTTATATCCATGAGAAAATCCACGGAAGTGGAAAATCCAGCTATAAAAAGGGTTACGGAGAACATTACTATGCCAATTTTATAGAGACGCTTCCGCCCCAAAATATCTGCCGCCTTCCCCAGAGGCAGATTAAAGATGGCGGAGCCAAACAAATACGCTGCGGCAACCCAGCTAAGGTCACCTGTCATGGCATTGAATTCCCGCCCTATGGAAGGAAGGGCCACATTAATACCGCTGCCCACCATGGAGCCTATGAAAGATGTTATCATAACTGCATATAAAACGTACTTCTGCAAGTTATCATCCCCTGAACTTACTATTAGTATAATTTTACTATAAAATAAATGAATATTCTATTGTAAATCCACAATAAAATGCATCATTTTTAAATGAAATGCCAGGCTACAGCAATAGCCTGGCATTTTAAGGTTATCATTTTTTAGTATTTAAACTTACGGGCCTCAGTATTAAGCTCCTCTGCCAGTTCCGACAAAGAATGAGCTGCAGCCGCAATTTCCTCGTTGGATGCGGACTGTTCCTCTGTGGCTGCGGAAATGGTCTGAATCTGTCTTGACGTATCACGGCTTACCTTATCAATGGATTCAACTGCCTCTACAATACTGTTGGCGCCGTTGGATACGGTGGCCACAGAAATGTCAATTTCCTTCATCTCTTCACTGATGCTGCCCACCTTGTCCATGATGTTGCGGAACTGCTCACCCACATTGCGGATGGCCTCAATACCTTCCTTAACATCTTTGGTTCCGGTTTCCATGGTCTTTACGGCCTTTTCAGTCTCAGTCTGAATGCCACCGATACGGGTTCTGATTTCCTCTGCAGACTCCTGTGACTGCTCAGCCAGCTTGCGTACCTCCTCAGCTACTACAGCAAAGCCACGGCCAGCCTCGCCGGCGCGGGCAGCCTCAATGGCCGCATTCAGTGCCAGCAGATTGGTCTGCTCAGAAATTGCAGTAATAGCATCAACAATTTCACCAATTTGCTGGGATTTCTCGCCCAGCTGGGCCACAACTGCTGCGGACTGGGTAACGCTCTGCTCTATATTATTCATCTTGGCCACAGCGTCCTCCATGAGACTCTCGCCCTTTTCTGCCGCCTCGGCAGTGGAGGTGGTAGCCTCAGCAACCTGCTCTGCCTTCTTCGCCATGTTGTTAATATCGTTATATACCGCATCCACATTATGCTTGGCACTATCGATATCCATGAGCTGGCTGTCAGTACCATTGGCCACCTCGCCCACGGTCTCAGCCACATTTACAGAGGCATCTGCAGACTGACTGGCATTGGCAGTGAGCTCTTCAGAAGCATTTGCCACCTTGCTGGCAGTATCAGCAATCTTCTTTATGGTATTTCTCAACTGATCCTGCATTCTGTTAAAGGAGTTGGCCATATCTCCCAATTCATCACCGGAGGTTGCATCCACATGATGAGCATTGAGATTACCGGCAGCCATACCTTCAATAGCAAACTTCAAAGAAGCTGCAACGGACTGGAGTTGGTTACCGAACATCATGCAGGCACCAAGAATGAGTAAAATGCCGATGATAGAAACAATAATAAACTTGGTACGAAGGGATGTAACAGGAGCAAAAACAACATCATTGCTTACAACAACAGTTGCAATCCAACCAGTGCTATCCAAGGTGGAATAAGCTATTACGTCATCACCGTCAACAAAGAAGCCTTCTCCGTTCTTAACCATTTCAGCAAAATGCTTGCCCCAGTGTTTCTTGTCTACAGTTTCCATAGGAGCAGTGTCATCATTGGCACCAATAATTACACCGCCCTGTTCAATAATATATCCGACACCACTGCCACGATATTTAAAATCCTCAACCATTTCTTTTACACGGGCAATCTGCACATCTTCACAGATAGCACCAGTAAAGCCGCCCTCGCCAAAGAAAGGTGTAATACAGGAAATAACCAAAGTATGGGTAATGGCATCTTCATAGGCTTCTGTTACGAAGGTATTTTTTTCACCCGCAGCCTTTTTGTACCAAGGTCTGGTGGTAGCATCAATTACACCAGTGATATCGCCGTCCTTGAAGCTCATCAGGGCACCATCCTTGTGGGCTGCAATCATACCCAAAATAGTAGGATCGTCTCCACCCATGGCCAGATTACTTCTGGTCATAACAGCCTCATGGCTTCCACCGGCACTGGTTACAACCTGGCCAGCAGCCTTGGACATGGATTTACGTCCCTCAACCCACTCGCCGATTTCACCCTTTTCTGCCTGAACCACGGCCACCAGCTCTGCCTCTACGCTTTCCTCCACAGTATTATTGGAAGAAACTAAGCCAACAATGGAGATAATGGCCATCAGCAGGCCACAGCCCACTGCCAACAGAGCAAATTTTTGTTTCAACCGCATAGCTAACCACCTTCCCGGACAAAAAATAATTAACTTAGAAAGCGACAACAGTAAACTTTTTCATGAATTTATTATTCGACATCATAATTATAAATCCTTTAAATATATAAAATTTTTTACACTTGAAAAAAAGCCGGAAAACCTTGAATAATCAAAGCTTCCAGCCTTTTAAAATCATTATATGTTATTAACCAACCTGAGCGCTCAAAACTTCAACAGCCTTTTCCAGAGCAGAATTCAGATTCTCCGGCTTCTTGCCACCTGCCTGTGCCATATCCGGACGACCGCCACCGCCGCCACCAACAACAGCAGCAGCTTCCTTTATAATTTTACCTGCATGGGCGCCCTTGGCCACAGCATCCTTGGATGCCTTAACCACAAGATTAACCTTATCGCCATTAACAGTACCAAGAACAACAACGCCATTGGAAATCTTGTCACAGGTCATATCTGCAATGCTTCTCAGATCATCCATATCAGCAGCGTTTACAGATGCAGCAATCACGCTGACATCACCTACGGTCTTAACCTGATCGGTGAGGGCTGCAGCATCGGCCTTCGCCTTTTCAGCATTAACAGCATCCAGCTGCTTCTGGAGCTCCTTGGCCTGTGCAGCCAAAGCCTCTACATGGGATACCAGCTCATCCTCACGGCACTTCATGGCAGCAGCAGACTCAGATACCTGCTTAGCCTTGTTATTGGCATATTCCAGTGCTGCACGGCCAGTGATGGCCTCAATACGACGTACACCAGCTGCCACACCGGTTTCAGAAACAATCTTAAAGAGACCAATCTGACCAACATTCTTTACATGGGAACCACCACAAAGCTCCATAGAGAAGCCAGGAACACTTACAACACGAACCACATCTCCGTACTTTTCTCCGAAGAGGGCCATAGCACCCTTTTCCACAGCTGCATCCTTGGACATTTCCTCAATAACTACGTCGGTACCCCTGAGGATTTCGTTGTTTACCAGCTCCTCAACATCAGCCAGCTGCTGAGCACTTACCGGCTCAAAGTTGGTGAAGTCAAAACGGAGGCGGTCACCATTTACTGAGGAACCAGCCTGATTAATCTGGTCACCTACAACCTTCTTCAGTGCAGCCTGAAGGAGATGGGTTGCAGTATGATTACGGGCAGAGGACAGCTTTTCAACCTTGTCCAACTTAATCTGAACCTTGTCACCAACCTTCAGCTGGCCTTCCTCCACATAGGACTCATGGTAAATAGTACCATCTGGCAGCTTCTTGGCATTGGTAGCCTTGATACGACCCAACTCGCTAATGAACAGACCAGTATCACCCACCTGGCCGCCACCCTCTGCATAGAATGGAGTAACAGACAGAATAATGCCTGCTTCCTCACCATCCTGAAGGGAATCAACCAGAACGCCATCCTTCCAAATAGCCACGACCTCTGCCTCAGTAGCCTTTTCGTCATGCTTTAAGGCAGCAGTATCAATATTCTTTAAATCAGGAACGGCAAAGCGCTGATTCTCAGCACGGGCTGCACGGGCGCGATCACGCTGCTCCTGCATTTCCTTGTCAAAGCCTTCCTTGTCAAATTCCAGGCCGTTTTCCATCAAAATTTCTTCTGTGAGCTCCCAAGGGAAGCCAAAGGTATCATACAGCTTAAAGCTCAGCTCACTATCCAAAGCCTTCTTACCGGCCGCCTTTGCCTCTGCAATATAGCCGTCCAGCAGCTCCAGACCCTGCTCCAAAGTAGCGGAGAAACGGTCCTCCTCCAAAGATATAACCTTCTTGATATAGTCCTGCTTCTGGGCCAGTGCCTCAAAATCGCTGGCACCGTCATAAATCTTGCAAACTGCATCCACTGCCCCCTCAAGGAACTTGTCCTTGATGCCCAGCATACGACCATGACGGATAGCACGGCGCAGAATACGGCGCAGTACATAGCCACGGCCTTCATTTGAAGGCAAAATACCATCCATAATCATAATGCTCATGGAACGGGCATGGTCAGCAATAACCTTCAGAGAAACATCCTTATCAGCATCATCACCATACTTCACACCGGAAACCTTGGAGGCATACTCAATTATAGGGAACAGCAAATCAGTCTCGAAGTTGCTTGGAACCCCCTGAATTACAGAAGCAATACGCTCCAGTCCCATACCGGTATCAATATTCTTGTTCTCCAAATCGTTGTACTTGCCATCCTCAGTACGGTCAAACTGAGTAAATACGTTGTGCCAGATTTCCAGGTAGCGGTCACAGTCACAGCCTACTGCACAGTCAGGGCTGCCGCAGCCGCGCTCCTCGCCTAAATCAAAGTAAATTTCGGTATCAGGACCACATGGGCCAGGGCCAATTTCCCAGAAATTATCCTCCAATGGAACAATGTGGGATGGGTCAAAACCAGGCTGCTCCTCCCAAATCCTGCGAGCCTCGTCATCCTTTGGATAAATGGTAGCCCACAGCTTGTCCTTTGGCATTTCCAGAACCTCAGTAAGGAACTCCCATGCCCAAGGAATAGCTTCCTTCTTGAAGTAATCGCCGAAAGAAAAGTTACCCAGCATCTCGAAGTATGTCTGATGACGGGCAGTACGTCCTACATTTTCAATATCACCGGTACGCACGCAACGCTGGCTGGTGGTAATACGAGGGCGAGGCGGCTTTACCTTGCCTGTGAAATATGCTTTAAAAGGTGCCATGCCTGCACCAATCATTAACAAAGTAGGGTCATTTTCAGGAATCAGAGAAGCACTTGGCAAGCGCAAGTGACCTTTCTTTTCAGCAAAGAAAGTGAGATAAGCTTCTCTAAGCTCATTACCTGTCATTTTCTTCAAAACAATCTACCTCCAAGAATATGTAAATTTTATAAGTATTCACACTAACTTTAAGATTATACCATATTTATTGGCTAATATGAAGATTTACGCAAAAATAACTGCCGTATAAAACATATACAGCAGTTATTTGAATAAAATTAATTATTGATTCTGTAATGCTTCCTGCAAAAGCTTCAAAGTGCTTTCCTCTGCAGTGTCATTGGTGCCCATTTCTCCACGGAAGGCCCTGGCAAGAATGGATTTCTTTATAATATCAATGGTTCTCAGTACACTCTGACAATTTGTGATAACGGTATTCTCCTTGACCAACAGATTACGAATCATAGATGCAATTTCCTGCTGCTCTGAAAGTGTCGGAACACTCACCTGCAAATCCTGCATATTCTCACTCTGAGTACCTACACACTGTGATTGCTTCAACCACTTCCCAAAGGACTCATGGATATCAGAAGAACCCAAAGGCTTGGTACACCAGCTATCTCTGCTGATACCTTTAATCTTTCGCCAAAATGCGGTTAGTTTTCCAGTAACTCCTCCATTTATAATGGACTTTTTCCGGATCTCTGTCCCCCCAAGTACTTTTTCTATCAGTTCCTTGGCTCTATCCAGATCAGCACATGAGGACTCCAAAACGGAAGCTATACGTTTTTGCTCACCCATCGGTGGAAAAGGTATTGGCATATTCTGCAACACTTTACCGGCAATCTGAAGAGTTGTTGACCCGGTGGCATTTTCATATAGATAGTCCTTGAAGTTTGAAAGTAAATACCTTGCGTATGATATATCAATAAGATCACTTCTAAAAGCTGCTACACCACGGCCCAGACAATACTCCCTGTCAGCAAGTACAGATTCACCGATATTATTTTTCATTGAGATGATCAAATCCCCGGTCTGGGATACCTTAGTTGCAGCTTTAGTGTATTTTTTTACAGTTAATGAATTATCATCCAGATCCGCTATACTGCTTATCACCGGAATAAATGTATCGTCATCCGTGGCATCTTCACGCTTTGGATACTGTCCCAATATGATACTGCCAACACTTCCTAATCTTGCCCAGCACCAGTTTTCCGGTACTTCAAAAGGCTGTTCTTCCTCCGGAACCAGTGCATTTTGTATTTTTTCTTCTAGTGTAAGTTGCTTCTTTGCCATTTCCTATTCTTTCTCCAGTGAGCTCAGGGTATTTACCACATTCTTCAACAATGTTGTCGCTTCATCCAGCTGTTTTGCAGCCTTCTTGGCCGCCTCCAAAGGATCCGGCAAAATCTCAGGCTCTGGAGCATGGGCATCCTTCAAGGCCTCCCCCTCACAGTTGCTGTCATTGGTGGCTATTCCTTCACCATCAAGAGTATTTAAGCTATTATCGAGTTCCACTACTATTCCTCCACGATGTTACCTTATATAGTAAAATGTATATTTTCAAAATACCATCCATATAATGATAATATATGAAGCCTAATTTGACAAATAAAGTTACTCATAACAGATAAAACTTCATAAAGTAATTCTTTGGCATAATAAAGCAGATAAGCTTTGCACATCCTTT
>NZ_JAZTZI010000169.1:0-51676 GCF_045637405.1 Anaerovibrio sp. | reverse complement strand
TAATGGGGTGCTGTTTTTAGATGAATTGCCGGAATTCAGTAAACAGACACTGGAAGCTATGCGCCAACCCCTGGAGGACGGTGTGGTGAGCATTGCCAGAGTAAATGCATCACTTACTTTTCCATCACGTATCATTTTATGTTGTTCAATGAACCCGTGCCCTTGTGGTTATTACAATGATCCGGAAAAACAGTGCGATTGCTCCTATCAGGAAATCAGACGCTATAATCATAAAATTTCCGGCCCGTTGCTGGACCGGATAGATATTCAGATTCGTGTTCCCAGAGTAACCTATAAGGAATTGACAGCTACTGAAAAGGCTGAGCCATCGGCAGTTATCCGCCAACGGGTGGTGGCTGCTCGCCAGCGTCAGCTTAAACGGTTTGAAAAATATGGTATTGTATGTAACGCCCAGATGACCAGTGCCATATTAAAGGAAACCTGTCATGTTACCAAGGAGGCTCAGCAAATTCTTCGTTCAGCTTTTATAGAAAAGAATTTGTCCGCCCGTTCTTATGATCGCATCAAGAAGGTAGCCCAAACTATTGCGGACCTTGATAACAGTGATGAAATAAAGGGCATCCACCTGGCGGAGGCTATACAGCTGAAGAATGATATTAGATAATGCTATTAGAATTATAACGGGCTAATGACTTTTCTGTGCTAAGATTATATAATTAAGTTCAGAGAATTAGCTTCACTATTGATATGCAAGGGGGGATAGCGGTGAAGATGGATTCTGTACAAAACAACAGTAACGTGCTCTGGCAGCAGGCTCAGGAGAAGAAAAAGAGCAATAAAGGAGTTCCTGTCAGCGATGAATTTTCCAAGATGTTACAAAATATGAGGGAATATAAACCAGCCAATTACGATGACTCTATTAAGGTTGATGATAAAACTACGGTGACGACACAGGTATTGTCTGATGGTTCCACTCTTACCACTGTCAGAAAAGAGGGGAAGATTATCTCTCAGAGTAAAACCCCTGCGACTCATCCGGAAAAAAATCCAACAGTAATTTCAACAGAAACTGTAAAGGGACTTAAACAGGAAGATGAGGAACAGTCACAAAATGTGGTTAGCCCTGATGTGACAGCAAAAACAGTGATTTAAAAGAAATATGATAAAAGCAATGGCAAATTTGCCCAATGGGCATCCCGTGCCCTTTCGGGGCAAAACATACACCTTGGAAATAACCAGTACATTGGGAAAACCGATGGTAAAAATCGAAGAAGAACGGTTGATGGTGAACTTTTATGCACCTCATCCCAAGGTTCCGGTGCAGGTCCCATTAGTAAAGTGGTATCGTCAAAGAGCAAAAGAATATCTGACACAACGTGCGGCATTTTGGTCAGAAAAAATGGGAAAGGCCTACAATAAAATTTTCATTAAGGATCAGGAGTCCCGGTGGGGCAGCTGTTCCAGTCTGAATAACATAAACTTAAATTGGCGTATAATAATGGCCCCGGATGAGGTTATAGATTATCTGATAATTCATGAGCTGGCTCATTTGCAGGAAATGAACCATTCCAGACGATTTTGGCGGTTGGTAGGTCAGTATGACCCTTCGTTTAAAAAACACGTAAAGTGGCTTAGGGAAAATGGACGAGGATTATTTTTGATATTGCCAAAGCTGCCAGTCAGCATTATTAATAAGGTGACTTTTTATTGTTGAGTTACAAATATAGAGACAGTACAGTTGAAGAATGATATATAGCAGTCTATTTCCTATGAATAAGCGACAAATAAAGAACTGGGCAGAGTATCATCACAGTTCCAATGAATTCCGGCAACTGATATAGTACGTCCAGTAACCACACGGAAAGAAGAATGGCACTGACTGGTTCTACAAGCTCGTAAATGGCGGCTATATGTGGCTTTATGTACTTCAGGCTGGCCAGGAAGGTCCAAAAGGCAATGGCAGTGCCAAAGAGGACGGTGTAAACTACGTTGAAAATGGTAAAGGCATCCAGTTCTGTTGAATCGGTAATAGTCCATGGATGAACCAGCGGCAATAGAACTGTTCCGCCAAGTAAAAGTCCCCAGCCAGTTACATTTGAGGGACGGAAGGTTTTCATCAGGTAGCCTGGTTGTACGGTGTATACTACGCCAGCTATGGGGAGCATGATTCCGTAAATTATGCCATCTTCCGATACGGAAAGGGTGGTCATATCTCCGTGGGTGGCCATGACGGTGGCGCCGAGTACAGCGGAGGTGCAGCATAGGGCTTCATAAAAGTGGGGCAGGCGGCGTCTGCGTAAAGCCATCCAAAGAATGGTGGCAATAGGAGCAAGGCTTACAAATACAGTAGCCATGGCCGCATTCATGTGTTCAACGGCTGACAGATAGGCATATTGCACCCACATTATGGTAATAAAACTAAAAATAAGCATCTGACAGATATTCTTTGTACCCTTCCAAGGTGCGAAGAATTCTTTTTTATATATGAAATAATCTGCTATTAAAAGAACAATACCAGCAAAGAACATGCGCACCGTTACAACCCACATGGCCGGCAGGCCTTTATTCTGAAGCAGGTACTGGCTGGTAACTCCCATTATGCCCCATAGAATGGAACCCGTAATGGCAAGTGCCGCTCCTTTTTTTGCAGGAGACAGATTAAGCATTAATAATCACCTCTATTATTATGTGTAGCAAAACGTAAGTATTATATCATAGATGAATATTATTAGGATAAAATTAATGAATGTAGAACTGAAATCCCTTGATTATTTAAACCACAAAACTGAGATTTTACAATAACCTCTTTTTTTTACACACATTCAATATCCATAAATTAGGTTTTTATTCCTTTATTTAGGAATGTTTTTGGATTTCCTATTATGGTATAATATTAAAGATATTCTTTTACTGGAAATAGATGTTTTTTGAGATAGTTTTGAGGTGTTTGGCTTATGATTACTGGGAAGACGAAGACGCTGGCGGTTATTGGCAATCCTGTGGCCCATTCACTGTCACCGGTGTTTCAGAATGCGGCTATTGAGGCAGCAGGGCTGGATTACATTTATACTGCATTTCCCGTGGCGGATGGCAAGCTGGAGGCGGCGATAAATGGCATGAAGGCCATGGATATTTCTGGCCTTAACGTCACTATTCCTCACAAGGAAAGGGTTATGAAATACCTCGATTCTATTGACAAGGATGCGGAAATCCTTGGGGCAGTGAATACCATTGTAAATAAGGATGGCGTTTTAACTGGCTATAATACAGATGTAAAAGGCTTTGTCGGTGGTATGAAGGAGAAGGGCTTTGACCCAAAAGGGAAAAAGGCAGTCCTACTTGGTGCCGGCGGGGCGGCCAGGGCCATTATTTGGGGCCTGATTCAGGAAGGGGTTGCTTCTCTTACCATTGGTGTGCGTAATGTACCAAAGGTTCGTCCTCTTGTGGAATATTTCTCCAAATATATGGAAATAACCTTGCTGGAGTGGAGCACTGGGGAATTTGAGGCTGCGTTGGAAAGGACCGAGCTTCTCATTAATGCCACTCCACTGGGGATGTGCCCCTATGTGGAGGCTATGCCGCCTGTGAATTGGGACAGGGTGCCAAAGGGGATTTTGGCCTATGATATTATCTATACCCCGGCGGAAACTCTTTTCTTAAAGACAGCCCGTGAGCATGGTTGCGATATTCTCAATGGTGAGGCGATGCTTGTAGGGCAGGGGGCTGAGTCCCTGCGTCTTTGGACTGGTATTGAGCCGGATACTGAGGTGATGAAAAAGGCTTTGCGTCAGGCTTTGGAAGAACGAAAATAATAAATCGGAGTTTTGATTTTAGATGATTGGTTTTTTAAAGGGAAAAGTAGAATTCATTTTTATAGATTATTGCCTTCTGGATGTTGGAGGCGTGGGCTATAGGGTATTTGTGTCCAATAATACAAGAGCCAGACTCAGACAGGGGCAGGATACCATGCTGTTTACCCATCTCAGCGTTCGTGAGGATGCCATGCAGCTTTATGGTTTTTCCACCCAGGAGGAGTATGACCTGTTTCAGCTTCTTATTGCCATTAGTGGTATCGGACCAAAGGTGGCCATGGGTATTATTGGCGCTATCACTCCTGATGGACTGGCCCAGGCGGTGCAAAACAAGAATGTAAAGGCTCTTACCGCACTGCCTGGTATCGGCAAGAAATCTGCAGAGCGCATGATTCTTGAATTGAAGGATAAGCTGACCTTCAGCAGTAATAATGATGATGTACAGCATGTTGGAGGCCTCTTTGGTGAATCCCAGGTGGGCGAGGATATCTTAAGTGAGGCAACAGCGGCCCTTCTATCTCTTGGCTACAGTCAGGCGGAGGTCAATACAGCCTTCCAGAATATGGGAAAAATTGATCCGGAGTCTGATGTACAGAATGTAATTAAGTTGGCGTTAAAACAGCTTTCCAGGAGGTGATAGGGGATGGAGGAAATAAATTTTGGTGATGACCGAATTGTTACCATGAATGAGCAGTCAGGAGATGACTGGCAATATAGTCTGCGTCCCCGTCACTTGCGGGAATATATCGGTCAGGACAAGGCCAAGGATAATCTGGATATTTTTATTAAGGCGGCTCTTAACCGGCAGGAGGCCTTGGATCATGTGCTGCTTTACGGCCCTCCTGGCTTGGGCAAGACCACTTTGGCGGGTATTATCGCCAATGAAATGGGGGTTAATTTTCGCATAACCTCTGGTCCTGCCATTAATCATTCCGGAGATTTGGCAGCACTTTTAACTAATCTTAATGAACGTGATGTACTCTTTATAGATGAAATTCACCGTCTTTCACGAAATGTGGAGGAGGTGCTTTACTCTGCCATGGAGGATTTTGCCCTGGATATTGTTATCGGTAAAGGGCCAAGTGCACGCTCCATACGTCTTGATATTGCACCATTTACATTGATTGGCGCCACCACCAGAGCGGGAGCCCTGGCAGCTCCTTTGCGTGACCGCTTTGGAGTGATTTCACGTCTTGAATACTACAAGCCTGAGGATTTGGTGCTTATCATAAAGCGGGCGGCGGAGATATTAGATATTGGTATAGAGGACAAGGGGGCACTGGAAATTGCCCGTCGTTCCCGTGGTACTCCCCGTATTGCAAATCGCCTGTTAAAGCGTGTCCGGGATTTTGCTCAGGTAACAGGAGATGGGGTTATTACTGATCAGATTGCGGATGAAGCCTTGATGCGCCTTGAGGTGGACAAGATGGGCCTTGACCACACTGACAGACGTATGCTGGATTCCATGATAAAGAAGTTTGGTGGCGGACCTGTGGGTATAGATACTCTGGCGGCGGCCATCAGCGAGGAAAATGACACTATTGAGGATGTCTATGAGCCATATCTTTTGCAGCTTGGGTTTATAAACCGTACCCCAAGGGGGCGTACGGTGACCAGAGCAGGTTATGAGCACATGGGCATACCTTATCCGGAGATGGACTGATGAATTTATTGCTTCACATGTGCTGTGGGCCTTGCTCCTGCTACCCGGTCAAGAAGTTGCGGGAGGATGGTATCGAGCCTACGGGATATTTCTTTAATCCCAATATTCACCCTTATAGGGAATGGGAAATGCGGCTTAATGCGGCCAAGGATTTTGCCCGGAAGGTGGATATGGAAATAATCATTGATGAAAATTATATGCTTAGGGATTTCCTGAAAAAGGCTTTGGCAGCAGAGTCAGTGGAAAATGGTCGCTGTCGCATGTGCTACACCTGGCGTTTGGAGCAGGCGGCCAAATTTGCGGCGGAAAATGGCTTTGAGGCCTTTACATCAACCTTGTTTTACAGTATTTATCAGCAGCATGAGCTTATGAAGGAAACGGCTCAGCATTTTGCTGATATATATGGCGTGAAATTCTATTATGAAGATTTTCGTCACGGATGGCAGGAGGGCATTGACATCAGCAAGGAGCTGGAGCTTTATCGTCAGCCATATTGTGGGTGCATTTTCAGCGAGGAAGAACGCTATAGCAAAGCCATAAGAAAACAGCGGAAAAAGGAAGCCAAGGCCAGAAAAAGGGCTATGATGGAAGCGGCAGAAGGGGATAATGATAATATTTGAGGTGGATTAAATGATAAAAAAAGCTTTACATAAAAAAATTGCACAGTGTATGCTGGCAGCCTTTATTGGTTCCCTGGGAACCATAGTGATGACCTGCGGTATGCCATCTACTGAGGCCAGTGTTATCACTCCGGATACCGGTACCAAGCCAGCTGCAGTACCTAAGAAGACGGATCCGCCTAAACCAGCTTCTTCTTCAACTCATAAGGATGAGAAAAAAGAGGAGACTGCTCCAACCTGGAAGCGAAATGCCGGCGTGGATAATGTTATCAGAATTGGTGTTGGCACAGGAGTAGTAAAGGGGGTTATTAGCTCCGTAAACGGTATGAATGCCCTGGGGGGTGATGATGGCAAAAAATATGGTGATTATAAGAGCAATATAGCGGCCAGCATTTCTGCAGAGGGAAATAAACTTGTCGTAAACGGCAAAAACACCGGCGTTTCATCCTTGGTGTTTGCTCCTGTGGAGACAGCAACCAGTGGCAAGATTAAATATAATGGACACGAATATCGTGGGCAGATGGTGGTTAGTGCTGAAGGAGGTAAGCTTCTTATCGTAAATCGCCTGTCTTTGGAGGACTACATCAAGGGGGTACTGCCTTCTGAAATGACTCCATCCTGGAACAGCGAGGCCTTAAAGGCCCAGGCGGTGGCAGCAAGAACCTTTGCCTTATATACAAAAAATCAGAAAGCTCATCTGGGTTCCGGCTACGATCTTTGTGACTCCACTCACTGTCAGGCTTATGATGGACTTGCCAATGAAGCTGATTCAGCGTCAGCGGCGGTGGATGCCACCTATGGTCAGATTATGACTTATCAAGGTAAGGCAATATATGCACCATATCATTCTTCCTCCGGCGGATCTACGGAAAACTCCGAGGATGTTTGGGGTAACTATCTGCCATATCTGCGTTCAGTACGAGATGACGACAGCAAATCACCTTATCATAACTGGTCTGTACGTTTCACTGCGGCCCAGGTGCAAAAGCTGCTGAGTGCTGCTGGGAAAAATATAGGCAAGCTTAAGGGGATTTCCATGACAGCAGTGAAGGGCAGCTCCAGCGTCAATGGTGTATTGGCATCCGGCAGAGCAAACGGAGTAAAATTTGTGGGTACAGGTCAGACCATCGTATTGAGCGGTCAGGATGTACGGAAGATTTTCGGCCTTAAGAGCACCTATTTCAATATTCGCACCGAACGGCCAGCTACCATACCACCTATCAAGAAGGAGGTTAGAGGCACTGGTTCCACCCAGACCATTGATGTAGCTCCAGCGGCTATGCATGGCACAAATCTTAAGGTGGAGGGTGACAATGTAGCCATAATTTTTGATGGCCACGGCTTTGGTCATGGCTTGGGTATGGCTCAATACGGTGCCAAGGCTATGGCAGATGCGGGCAAGAAATTTGATGAAATATTGCATCACTACTATACAGATGTGGAAATCACAAAGCTGTATTAATATATGGGAGATAACTTAAAGAATGAAATTAACGGAATTTGACTATGATTTACCAGAGGAGCTTATTGCCCAGACACCGGTGGAGCCTAGAAATTCTTCCCGTCTTATGGTGCTGGATCCTGTGGATGAAACTATAGAGCATAGACATTTTTATGATTTAAAGGAATATTTGGAGCCGGGGGATACCCTGATTTTTAATGATACCAGAGTTTTGCCGGCAAGACTTTTGGGCTGGCGCGAGGGCACTGGCGGTAAGGTGGAGGTTTTCCTTCTCAGACGTATTGACGGTGATACATGGGAAACCTTGGTAAAGCCAGGCAGAAAGGCCCGTGAGGGCCAGGTGGTCCGCTTTAGTGATGAGCTTACGTGTACTGTGCAGGATAGTACAGATTTTGGTGGCCGTATTGTAAAATTTAACTACGAAGGTATTTTCGAGGAGATACTTGACCGCCTGGGTGAGACGCCGCTGCCTCCATATATCCACGAGAAGCTGGAGGACAGTGAGCGCTATCAGACGGTATATTCCCGTGAAAAGGGATCCGCAGCAGCACCTACAGCTGGTCTCCATTTTACCAAGGAGCAGATGGCAGAATTAAAGGATATGGGGGTAAACTTGGGCTTTGTTACTCTTCATGTGGGGCTGGGAACCTTTAGACCAGTAAGTGTTGATAACATTGAAGAACATGTTATGCATAAGGAATATTACAGTATTTCCCAGGAGACGGCAGATCTCATAAAGGCCACAAAAGCGGCAGGGAAGCGGGTTATTGCAGTTGGTACCACCTCTATCCGAACCCTGGAATCTGCGGCTACATCTGTGGGAGAGATAAATGGACGTACTGATTGGACAAATATCTTTATTTATCCTGGATATGAGTTTAAAATAGTAGATGGGATTATTACAAATTTCCATCTGCCGAAGTCAACCCTTATAATGCTAATCAGTGCCTTTGCGGGACGTGAGTTTGTGCTGAAGGCTTATGAAGCTGCTGTGAAGGAGAAATATAGATTCTTTTCATTTGGGGATGCTATGATGATAAAACGGAAGGGATAATTCGATGAACAAAAAAGCTGTACAGGCCATGCAGGATTTTCTTGAGGCGGTGGGAGTTGATCTCAGAGCTTCAGGAATGGAAAAGACCCCTGAACGGGTTGCGGGGATGTATGAGTATCTGTTCAATGGAATAGGTGTCAGTACTGATGATGTGTGGGGAGAGCTTTTCAAGGTAGAAAATGAAGGCATAGTGGCTGTAAGGGATATCCCATTTTATTCCATGTGTGAACATCATTTGGTGCCATTCTTTGGTAAGGTATCCATTGCTTACAAGCCCCATGAAGGTTCTATTGCTGGCTTTAGTAAGTTTACACGTATGGTGGAAATTATTTCTCATCGGCCACAGCTTCAGGAGCGCATGACTGAGGATATCGCCAGGGCTGTGGAGCAGGGACTGAAGGCTGATGGCGTGCTGGTAATCGTGGAGGCACAGCAGCTTTGCATGATTATGCGTGGAGATATGGCTCATGGTTCAAAGACAATAACATCTTCAACCCGTGGCTGTTTCAAGAGTGACAGGGATAGCTATCATCAGGCCTGGAATATGTTAGGATGGGATAATAATGAGTAAGAGAGTTTATAAGTGGACCGATGGAAAGTGTTTGGAGATTGGCTCCAGAACGCTGATTATGGGGATTTTAAATGTTACCCCGGATTCATTTTCCGACGGTGGAAAATGGAATACTGTGGATCATGCCTTGCAGCACATGAAGGATATGGTTGACGCAGGGGCTGATATTATAGATATAGGTGCTGAATCCAGCAGACCCGGTTTTAAGACCATGTCTGCAGAGGAGGAAATAGAAAGACTGAGTCATTTTTTGGAGCCGGTGCTCAAGGAGTGCCCGGTGCCTGTTTCCATAGATACCTTTAAGGCTGATACCGCTGAATATGCAGCCTCGAAGGGGGTACATATTCTGAATGATATTTGGGGCCTTCAGTATAGGGAGGAGCCGGGGAAAATGGCCCGGGTAGCTGCCAAATATGATTTGCCGGTGGTGGTTATGCACAATCGGGATTCCAAGGAATATGATATGGATATAATGGATTCCATGAGAGAATTTTTCCGGGATAGCATTAAGATCGCCAGAGAAGCCGGCATGAAGGAGGAAAAAATCATTCTTGATCCGGGAATTGGCTTTGGCAAAACCGTGGAAGGTAATCTTTATGTAATGCAAAATCTGGAAAAAATAAAAAATATAGATGGCCTGGACTACCCTGTATTGCTGGGGACCAGCCGCAAGAGCTTCATTGGCAATACCCTGAATTTGCCTGTGGAGGAAAGGATGGAGGCTACTGGAGCCACCTGTGTTATGGGCATAATGAAGGGATGCGAGATTATGCGCATCCACGATGTTTTGCCTATTTCCCGTATGTGCCGTATAACAGATGCTATTTTGGAGGCGAAAGCGTGAAGGATAGTATTTTTCTTGAGGGTATGGAATTCTTTGGCAGACATGGGGTATTGCCGGAGGAACAGCGGCTGGGACAACGCTTTATTGTTGATTTGGTCATGAATTTGGATTTGCATAAGGCAGGGTACACAGATGATTTGGAGGCAACTGTCAATTATGCAGAGGTTTTTGCCAGGGTTAAGGAAATCGTGGAAGGGGTTCCGGTTAAATTGCTGGAATGTTTGGCGGATAGAATTGCCCAGGCAGTATTTGAAGGCTATTCTTTAGTGGAAAGCTTGGAGGTCACCATTCATAAGCCCGGGGCTCCAATACCCGGTATCTTTAAAGATGCTCAAGTAAAAATAAGGCGTCAGCGACAGGAATATATTTAAGTGTTTTAAATATAGAGAGTTATGTTTTTGTGTATTAAGCGCGAGTAAAGGAATGAGTGAAATGAAGAAGACGTATGAGTGCTACATCAGTATCGGTTCCAACATGGGGGATAAGGAAGCGACCATCAGAAAGGCCATTAAAATGTTAGCGGCTTCAGACAAAATTCATTTGGTCAGTGTATCATCCTTCTATGAAACCCCACCATGGGGTAAATCAGATCAGCCGTTGTTTTTTAATGGAGCCCTCTGTGTGAGAACAGAGCTTGAACCTATGGAGCTTTTACATGTGTGTCAGGATATAGAAAAGCAGCTGGGCCGTGTTCGTCATACTCATTGGGGACCTCGTACCATAGACCTGGACCTTCTTTATATTGATGGGGTGGAGATGGATACGCCGGAGCTTACACTGCCTCATAAGCACATGCTGGATAGGGCATTTGTGCTGGTTCCTTTGTCTGAGATTGCCCCGGGACTGCGTATAAAAGGTAAATTTATTGGCGATTACCTCATTCATACCAGGGATAAGGATGATATGGTGCTGATTAAGAGAATACGCCAAAGACGAGAAGCGTAAGGAGTGAACAGTTATGATTTGTCAGAAGTGTGGCAGCCAGCTTAATATGGATGGTACCTGTCCTAATTGCGGACAGGGTAATGTGCGTATTATGGAAAAGTCTGAGATTAACGCTTATGACGGCATAACTATTGAAGAAAACAGCTATGAGCAGGAGAGTGCCGGGACTGGAAAAAATGATAACCAATTTGGCGGTTTTGGTGGTTTTGGTGGCTACGGCAGTGGGCCTCGGATCATTCGCTTTTCTGGCAGTGGCACTCTAACCAAGCTGTTATTTGCAATAGCCATCGCTCTGCTGGTGGCCGGTCTTGTTTTTGTTGCCTTGCCCTTGATGGTTTTGGCCGTAATTATTGGTCTGGCAGTTTATATGGTTTACAGTTTTTTAACATAAAAATAATAAATATACAAAAGTTTACATTTTTTGTTGACAGCCAGTGAAATTTATATTATTATAGCGGTGTTGATAATTAAATATTCAAATCATTGATTGGGAAATAGTAGCTATTCCAACTTTTGATAGCGAGCAGGTGCCGAATATTATTCGGAGGTGGAATGACCTGTGAAAAGCGTTTAGTGAATGGTCCCAAGAGAGTCCACCGAAAGCATTGGATGTGATTAGGCTGGAACGGTTGCCACCGTTATTGGGCTGCGGTATCGGACCAAGTTCCCGTACTTAAGAGGGTGATATTACCAGTGGCATAAACATTTTATCTCGGTAAGGGATGAGATGTTTTTTTATTACACGAATAATATCACTGAAATTGGGTGGCACAGCGAAACCATTTCGCCCCATGTAGAGCTTTAAGCAGCTTTACATGGGGCTTTTTATTTAGAGCTTCCACTTTGGAAAAGCATCTAAAGGTACCAGGAGCAAGGCTCCGTCGGTTTCAGTGCAGCTGACGGATGAGGTGACAAAGATATGGCAAGAGTAAAGATATGTGGCATAAGGGAAATGGAAGCTGCCAGAGCAGCAGGTGGGGCGGATTTCATGGGTTTTATTATGAGTGACAGGTTCAGGCGTTATTGTCCACCTGCTGCAGTAAAGCATATCTGCAATACAGTACAGGGACCAAAAAAAGTCGGAGTATTTGTGGATCAGCCCATTAATGAGGTTAATGCAATAGCTGAGTATTGTGGCCTTGATATGATACAGCTTCATGGACATGAAAGCATGGAGTACGCTGAGAAAATACAAAAGCCCATTATAAAAGCATTTCGCTATGGCGAGGATTTCTCACTGGAACGGGCTGAGGCCTTTCCGGCAGAGTACATTCTTATAGATAGTTACAGCAAAGCGACTGTGGGAGGCAGCGGCATCAGCTTTAAATGGCGGGAGGCCGCCAGTACCATAAAGAAATTAAAAAAGCCGTATATTATCGCCGGAGGAATATCTGCTGAAACATTGCAGGAAGCCATTAAGATATTTGATCCCTATGGTATAGATGCCTCCGGGTCCATGGAAATAGATGGAAGAAAGTCGCCAGAGCTGATAAGGGAATTTTTGGCGGTGGCAGGAAAGAAAGTGGTGGAAACATGAGAGATTATTTAGCAGAAATTGTTGCACAAAAAAGGGATATTGTGGAAGCCGCAAAAGAGCAGCTGTCCTTGAAGAATTTGAAGAAACGACTGGAAAAGGGTACCTTTGCCATGTGCTCCCAGTTTCAGAAAAGGGAGTGGAACCTTATAGCTGAGTGCAAGCTACAGTCCCCGTCCAAGGGAAAATTCAATCATCCATATTCAGTTTTGGAATTGGCCAGGATGTATGAAAAAAATGGCGCCAGCATGTTGTCGGTACACACGGATCCTCACTTTTTAGGGAAGAATGAGGATTTGGTGGAGGTCAGAAGGGCCGTAAAAATCCCTATCCTTCGTAAGGATTTTATTATTGATGAGTACCAGATTTATGAGGCCAGAATGCTGGGGGCTGATGCGGTTTTACTCATAGCAAGAATACTTGAAGAAAAGCAGCTGGAGGATTATCTGAATCTGACATGGAGTCTGGGGATGGACGCCTTGGTAGAGGTGCATGACAGGGAGGATATGGAAAAGGCCATGAAAACACCAGCCAAGTTTATCGGTATCAATAACCGAAACCTGAAGCTGTTTAAAACCACTATTGATAATACCTTGGATCTTTTGCCTTTGGTGGAGGATAATCGGACTGTTATCAGTGAAAGTGGTATACATACCCTGGATGAAGTGAGGATGCTTCATGAAGCGGGAGTAGATGGCATATTGGTGGGTGAGGGCTTGTCCACGTCAAAGGATGTGGAAAAAGCCACCCGGGATTTTGCCCTATTATGAAAAAAATAGTAATGAAGTTATAGCGTGTGAAAGAGATTTGTAGGAGGAAGAAAGTATGTCAAAGGGAAGATTTGGAAAATATGGTGGTCAATATGTACCTGAAATTGTAATGCCGGTATTAACGGAGCTGGAGGCAGCCTATGAAAAATATAAGAATGATCCGGATTTTTTGGCAGAGTTAAGGAAATATTATGTGGAGTATGCGGGGCGTCCAACACTTCTCTATTATGCGGAGAGGCTCACCAAGCACTATGGCGGGGCAAGGATATTTTTAAAGAGAGAGGATTTACTTCATACAGGGGCCCATAAAATTAACAACGCGTTGGGGCAGGTGCTGCTGGCCAAGAGAATGGGCAAAAACAGGGTTATTGCAGAAACCGGTGCTGGCCAGCACGGTGTGGCCACAGCAACAGTGGCAGCTCTCTTTGGAATGGAGTGCAAGGTGTTTATGGGGGCAGTTGACATGGAGCGTCAGAAGCTGAATGTTTTCAGAATGAAGCTCCTGGGAGCTGAGGTGGTGCCTGTAACAACAGGAACCTCCACTTTAAAGGATGCCACCAGCGAGGCTATTCGCTACTGGGCAGCACATATTGAGGACACTCATTATATTATCGGTTCTGCTGTGGGGCCTCATCCATATCCAACCATGGTTCGAGATTTCCAGTCAGTTATTGGCAAGGAAATCAGAGAACAGATTAAGGAGGAGGCCGGAGGGCGCCTGGATTATCTTATTGCCTGTGTGGGCGGTGGCTCCAATGCCATCGGTACCTTCTATGAATTCAGAAATGATGAGAGTGTAAAGAAGTTTGGCGTGGAGGCAGCTGGCCGTGGCCCTGCTGTAGGGGATAATGCCCAGACCCTTTCCAATCCTGCCAGTCGTCCAGGGGTCCTTCACGGTGCCTACAGCTATTTGGCCCAGGATGATGATGGTCAGGTTATAGAGGTGTATTCCATTTCCGCAGGTCTTGATTATCCAGGGGTAGGCCCGGAGCATGCCATGTTCCATGAGAAGGGCGTGGTGAAATATGTGGGTATCGACGATAAGGAGGCTTTGGATGCCTTCCAGCTTCTTTGCCGTGAGGAGGGTATTATACCAGCTGTGGAAAGCTCCCACGCTTTGGCATATCTTGAAAAGCTCATGCCGAATACAAAGAAGGATGAAGTGGTGGTAGTTACCCTGTCCGGCCGTGGTGACAAGGACGTACAGCAGGTGGCAAAGGTATTGGGAGAGGAGATTTGATTATGAGTCGTTTACAGGATAAATTTAATGAGCTTCAGTCTGCACAAAAAAAGGGTTTGGTTATTTATCTTACCGCGGGCATTCCCGATGCCGCTGGCACCCTTGAGGCAGTAAAAACAGCAGTGGATAATGGGGCTGATGTTATAGAGCTGGGTATTCCCTTCTCCGATCCTATGGCTGACGGCCCGGTTATTCAGTCAGCTTCATATAAGGCAATACAGAAGGGCATGACCCTAAAAAAAGTGCTGGAGCTGGTTCGTGAGATTCGTAAGTTTACCCAGGTTCCTATTTTGGGCATGGGCTATATAAATGTTATGCTTAATTATGGCTTTGAAAAGCTGGCAGAAGATGCCAAAACAGCAGGCATTGATGGCTTTATTGTTCCCGATGTTCCCCATGAGGAGTCCGGGGAAATGAAAAGGGTATGCAAGGAGCAGGGACTTCATTTGGTGGAATTCGTAACACCTGGAACCACCGACAAGCGAATAAGTGAGACCTGTACTACGGCAGATGGCTTTATTTATTGCGTATCTGTAAACGGGGTAACTGGTGTCAGAAAGATTGATTACAGTCCCATTAATAAGGTCATTGAACACGTTAAGAAGCAAACAGATACCCCGTGTGCTGTAGGATTTGGTATTGGTTCCCCTGAGGCAGCGGTGGCTGCCGCTCAGAAGGCAGATGCTGTTATTGTGGGCTCGGCTGTGGTAAAGCTGGTAATGGATAACAAACTGAATGAGGCCGGTAAACTCATTGGCGATATTCGTCATGCTTTGGATAAGAAGGTGAACTAAATGAAGCTGACCCCATCATTGGAGGATTTTAAGGAAAAAGCTAAAAAAGCAAATATGGTGGCCCTCAGCATGCCGATTTCCACAGACCTCGATACTCCAGTGTCCATTTTTTACAAGCTGGTGGGTGAGGAAAAGGGATTCCTTCTGGAATCTGTGGATGCTCACCAGAAATTTGGGAGATTTTCCTTTATAGGAGCAGAGCCTTTTATAAAATTACAGGTATATAAAGACCGCCTTATGATTCAGGAAGAGGACGAAATGCGGGCAGTGGACGGTGATCCTACAACAGCTATAAACAAGTATATGGCTGGTCTTAACAGTGCCATCGGGAATTTTGAGCTGCCTCTGACCAATGGCGGTGCTGTAGGATATTTCAACTATGAAATATCTGCTGTGTTTGACAGGGTCCGTAATGTGCAGGTGGAAGACGAGGAGCTGTTGGGGCAGTTTATGATCTGCCGCATTCTCATGGTTTTTGACCAACAGAAAAATGCCTCCCAGCTTATTTATCTGGCCAGTGTGAAAAATGGGCAGGATCTGGATGAAGTGTACGAAAAGGCAGAACAGCGAATGAAGGAGCTGGAGGAAAAGCTGTATGCAGCCGTAAAGACCCCAAAGGTAAAGGTGGCAAAGCGTAAGGAAAAGGTGGATTTCCTTGGTAAATACGGGAAGATGCCTGCTGATTTTGCTGCTACAATAAAGAAATGCAAGGACTATATTGTGGCGGGGGATATTTTTCAGGTGGTGCCTTCCAGGCAATTTCGGGAAAAGATTACCAAGCCAGCCTTTCACTTCTATCGTCGCCTTCGTCAGGTAAATCCTTCTCCCTATATGTTTTATCTGAATTTTGGCAAGAAAAAGTTTGTGGCGGCCTCCCCGGAGATGCTGGTAAAGGTGGCGGGAAAGCAGGTTTATACTTATCCTATTGCCGGAACCCGTCGACGTGGAGCTTCTGAGGAGGAGGATCAGGCTCTGGAAAAGGAGCTGAAGGCAGATATAAAGGAGCGGGCAGAGCATTCCATGCTGGTGGATTTGGCCAGAAATGATATTGGCCGTATCAGTGAGCCTGGCAGTGTGGTGGTAACCAAGCTGCAGGAGGTGGAACGATTCTCCCATGTGATGCACATGGTATCTGAGGTTATGGGGACCTTGAAAAAGGGCTTTACATCAATGGATGTTATAAAGGCCTGCTTCCCGGCAGGGACAGTAAGTGGTGCTCCAAAGCTGCGGGCCATGGAGATTATTCAGGAGCTGGAGCCAGTGAAACGTGGAGCCTATTCGGGTACAGTGGGATATATGGATTTCAATGGCAATATGGATATGTGTATTACCCTGAGGACAATGGTTATTGATGGAGACAATGCCTTTATTCAGTCCGGGGCTGGTATAGTGTATGATTCCCAGGCTGAATTTGAGTATAATGAAATTCTGCAAAAATCCAAGGCTATGTTTAAGGTTGTGGAGGAGGTGGAGAATGATGTTGTTACTTTTAGATAACTATGATTCCTTCACCTACAATGTATATCAGCTGCTGTGTGACTTAGGGGCCGAGGTGGAGGTAATCCGCAATGATATGGCCACAGTGAAGGAAATTGCAAAAAAGGGCTATGAGGCTATAGTAATTTCTCCAGGACCAGGTGTTCCCAGGGATGCGGGAATTACGGAGGAGCTTATAAATACTATGAAGGGCAAGGTGCCGATTCTTGGGATATGCTTGGGGCATCAGGCAATTGGAGAGGTTTTCGGCGGCAGGGTAACTGGTGCTGGTGAAATCTGCCATGGTAAGACTTCACCAATTACCCATAATGGAACAGAAATATATAGGGACCTGCCTCAGCAAATAGAGGTGGGCAGATATCATTCACTTATCGTGTCAAGGGATGGGTTGCCGGATTGTCTGGAGGTAACCTCGGAGCTGGCAGATGGTACTATTATGGGCTTAAAGCATAAAGAATATCCTATTTATGGGATGCAATTTCATCCCGAATCTATCCTGACACCCCAGGGTAGAACCATGATGGAGAATTTTTTGTCATTAATTAATTTAAAGTGAAAAGTTTTAGATATAGTTTTATGCTTTATTTTTTAGAAGGTATTGTCATATCCCCCGACAATATCTTCTTTGTTTTCCTTGACGGCAGTGGAATAATGTGATAATACATAATAAATTGAAGTGTGGGCGTTTTTTTGCTATGAAATCTTAGTGAATCAAATCCAAAGGATGCAGATGAGCTTTAGATTTCGTGTAAGGGCGTAGTGCAAAATATCATTTTGCACGGAGTTTACTATCTTGAATGGGAGGGATTTTCGTGGCATACGATTATATAAATGACGGCAACATTGATGCTGACGCCTTGCAAAAGGGAATAAAGGGCAATAAAAAGGCCCGTATGCTGCAGCTTCTGAAAATGCTTAATGAAGAAACTGACGAGAATCACCCTATTTCCACAAATGAAATTATTGCCAGAATGAAGGAACTGGGGCTGGAGGTTAACCGCAAAACTGTAAAGGATGATGTGGACCTTCTAATTGCCTTTGGCTATGATGTGGTAATAATAAAATCCTCCAACAATTCTTTTTATATGGGGGAGAGAAATTTTGAGTTGTCCGAGCTCAAAATGATGGTGGATGCCATTTCTGCTTCCAAAATTATTTCTACCAAGGCCAGCAATGCCCTTATTGAAAAGCTGCAGCATCTGTGCAGTAAATATCAGGCGGATGAGCTGCTTTGGAACAGGGATGTAAATATAAGCATTAAGCCATATAGCAAGAATGTTAATCTGATTATTGACAAGCTCACCAAAGCCATCGGCAAGAAGCGGCGAGTAAATTTTAAGTACAATGAGTATAATATAAATAAGGAGCTTCAGCCACGTCACGATGGCAAGGTTTACGATATAAGTCCATATTTTCTGGTGTGGAATGAGGACCATTACTATCTGGTGGGCAATGAGTACAGCACCAAAACCACCAAGACCTTCCGTATAGATCGTATCGATGGTTCCTCACTGGTGGTTTCCAAGGAACAGGCTGTGAGAAAGCCGGAGCGGGATCTGCTTTCCAAGTATTCCCAGCGTACCTTTAGCATGATGGCTGACGAGAAAAATGAGCGTACGGTGGTGCTTCGTTGCAAAAATAATATGATTACCATTATGGTGGACCGATTTGGTGTAGATGTTGATACCAAGGTACGGGATAGGGAACATTTCGATTTGACAGCAAAGCTGTATGTGACCAAGGGCTTTTTTAGCTGGCTTGCCAAGTTTGGTGATGATATCAAGGTAATTAGTCCTCCTCAGGTGGTCAATGACTATAAGGAATATCTTGAAAAAATACTCGTGCAGTATAAATAACGATTAAAGGTGACTGTTTCGGCAGTCGCCTTTTAAATTTATGACTTTACAAAAATGATATAAATATCCTATAATGGAGTGTAATGAGCTGTTCGGATAAATAATCTTATTAGATTTGTGAGACGGTTAATACGGTTCGGATTTAATCATAAATGTGTTTATATAATTAAATATGGAGGTGTGATTTTTGCCAAAAGAGAAAAAATTACAGATTATTCCTTTGGGCGGATTAGGTGAAATCGGCAAAAATATGACAGTTGTGCGGTACGGCGAAGAGATACTGCTTATTGATGCCGGTCTGATGTTTCCAGATGAGGAAATGCTGGGTATAGATCTGGTTATTCCTGATTTTACTTTTCTGGTGGAGAACCGGGAGCACGTTAAGGCAATTGTGTTGACCCATGGTCATGAGGACCATATCGGGGCACTGCCTTATGTGCTGAAGGAGATAGACGCGCCAGTGTACGGTACAAGACTTACCCTGGGTATCCTGGAAGGACGTTTGAAGGAAAATGGAGTAGGCAATGATATGTTACGTCCCGTAAAGCAGGGTGACAGTATCAAGGCTGGCTCCTTTAACGTGAATTTTATTCGCGTGAACCACAGTATTCCTGATGCCGTGGGTCTGGCTATTACAACCCCTATGGGTACCATCGTTCATACTGGTGATTTTAAGCTGGACTACACTCCAATTGACGGAAAAATGACGGATTTCAGACGTTTTTCCGATTTGGGCAACAAGGGTGTACTGGTTTTGATGGCGGACAGTACCAATGCTGAACGCCTTGGGCATACTCCTAGTGAAAGCACTGTTGGTGCTTCCTTTGAAAAGGCCTTTCATAATGCAAATTCCCGCATTATAGTAGCTACCTTCTCATCCAATGTTCACAGAATACAGCAGATTATTAACACGGCTGTAACCTATAAACGCAAGGTGGCTGTTTTGGGGCGCAGCATGGTAAATGTTGTGAATATTTCCCGAGAGCTGGGTTATATTACCGCTCCTGAAGGAACAATTATCGATATTGACGAAATCAATAATTATCCGGCTAATCAGGTTGTGGTTATTACCACAGGCAGTCAGGGGGAGCCTATGTCTGCACTGACTCGTATGTCCCAGTCCGATCACCGCAAGGTGGGTATCGTTCCAGGGGATACCATTATTATTTCTGCTACTCCTATTCCAGGAAATGAAAAGCTGGTTTCCAGAACCATAGATAATCTTCTGAAGCTGGGGGCTCATGTGGTATATGGCCGTGAAAATGGCATCCATGTATCAGGTCATGCCAGTCAGGAGGAGCTTAAGCTTATGCACAATCTGGTGCGTCCGAAGTTCTTTATCCCGGTTCATGGTGAGTACCGTCACTTGGTTAAGCATGCCAAACTGGCCCAGGAGCTGGGGATGAAGAAGGAAAATATCTTCATCGGTGAAAATGGCCAGATTTTGGAATTTACCAAGAACAAGGGCGTAGTAGCCGGCAAGGTTACCTCTGGCCGTATCTTGGTTGACGGTCTTGGTGTAGGTGATGTTGGCAATATCGTTCTTCGTGACCGCCGTCAGCTGTCCCAGGATGGTATCATTATCATCGTGGTTACCATGGACAAGGAACAGGGCGTTGTAGTTGCTGGTCCTGATATTGTCAGCCGTGGCTTTGTTTATGTTCGTGAATCCGAAGAGCTCATGGAGGATGTTCGCACCCGAGTGGAGGAAGCTCTGGCCCGCTGTGAGGATGAAGGCATTACCGAATGGTCCGGTCTGAAATCCGCCATGCGTGACGCACTGGGGCGCTATATTTTCGAGCGTACCCGCCGCCGTCCAATGATTTTGCCAATTATTATGGAAATTTAATACTGAAGTTAAGATTAGACGCATCTTTTTTTGAAGGTGCGTCTTTTTTAGTTGGAGCAGAAGGACTATAGCATTCAATGTAGAATTCCTTAGGTCGGGACTAATAATAAAGACCGCGAAAAAGAAAGGGGTTATCTTAAATGAAATTTCTTCAAAAAATAGGGAAGTCGCTGATGCTTCCTGTGGCGTGTCTGCCCTTATGCGGTATTCTTATGGGGCTGGGGTATCTGCTGTGTCCGGCCTCCATGCAGGGTGGGGAAATAACTGGCCTGGTGCCTACTATCGGAATATTTCTGGTGAAGGCAGGGGGAGCCTTGATTGATCACATTGCCCTGTTGTTTGCCGTGGGTGTCGGCGTGGGCATGGCGGATGACCAGAATGGCACCGCAGGCCTCACGGCGCTGGTTTCCTGGTTGATTATTACCACCCTTTTGCAGGCCGATTTTGTGAAGCTGCTAGCACCTGCCATTGCCGACCAGCCAGCATCTCTGTTGGCGTTTCAGAAGATTGAAAATCCTTTTATCGGTATATTGGCGGGTATAATAGGTGCCCAGAGCTATAACCGTTTCAAAAATACGGATTTGCCGGAATGGCTGGCCTTTTTCAGCAGAAAAAGAAGTACAGTTATCATATCTGGCCTGAGCTCAATTTTGGTGGCGGCAGTGCTGTTTTTTGTATGGCCGGTGCTGTTTGGTGCTTTGGTAAGTCTGGGACAGGGTATTGCTGGTATGGGAGCTGTTGGTGCAGGTATCTACGCCTTTCTGAATCGTCTCCTTATACCGCTGGGGCTTCATCATGCCCTTAACAATGTTTTTTGGTTTGATACTATTGGCCTTGGTGACCTTACACATTTTTGGGCCGGTCACACTGATGCAGATGTTCCATGGTCGTTGGGTATCTATATGTCCGGCTTCTTCCCATGCATGATGTTTGGTATTCCGGGGGCAGCACTGGCGATTATTCACTGTGCGGACCGGAAAAAGAGGAAATATGTGGTGGGTATTTTGGGCTCAGCAGCATTATGCTCCTTTGTATGTGGTATTACCGAGCCCTTTGAATTTGCCTTTATGTTTGTGGCACCAATGCTGTATGTGGTTTACGCCCTGCTGTACGGACTTTTCAGCTACGTAACGGCACTGGCTGGATTTAGGGCCGGCTTCTCCTTTTCAGCCGGTGCTACGGACTTGATGTTCTCATCCTCTTTGCCGGCGGCGCAGGATACTTGGCAGATTGTACCATTGGGCTTGGCGGCATTTGTGATATTCTATGTTGTTTTCCGGGTGTTGATACGCAAATTCAACCTTCCTACGCCGGGAAATGAGGCAGAGGATTCCAATGATATGGCTGATGCCTTGGAGACAGCAGGTGACAGGGCCGATGTGGTGGAAGGCGTAGATATTGCTTCACTTCTTGCTGCTCTTGGAGGGAAAGATAACATTCTTATATTAGATAACTGTGCCACAAGGCTGCGGCTTGAGCTGAAGGATGACAGCGTTGTTGATGAAAAGCGGCTAAAGGAAGCCGGTGCCAAGGGTGTCATAATGCTGGGGGAAAACAGTGTGCAGGTCGTTATTGGCATGAAGGTTCAAAAGGTGGCCGATGCGCTCGATGAACAGCTGAAATAATTTTTTAAAAAGTCGCATTTCAGACGACACTATCAATAATTCCATTATTGTAAAAATGATATTGTTATTATTTTAAAGTAATGTACATTCATCAAATTACTGAGATGTGGAATATAGATTTATCGGCTATATCCAACAAGGGAAAGATGGAGAAGCGATTTGATTATGTGGTAAAACAGATAGCATGATTTATGGTATTGAAACTAATTTTTACGGAAGTAGTGGAAGTTCCTTGCTTTCGTATCGGCTATGTGTTATAGTGTTTACAGTTGAATAATGACCTTTGAAATTAGTCCTGTGAGGCTGATAAAGGAAGCTGGTAAGATAGTGCGCTATCAAAATTACTGGGATAACTGTATCTAAAAGCATTTATAGCTTTCTTGTGCCTCGGCATGAGAAAGCTTTTTTTATGGGAAAAGTTATCATAACGTACATTTCACAGCTGGTCGGGTCAAAAGTATAAAGGAGTGATTGTCTTGGATAATTCTAAAGTAAACCTTCGGGGGAAAGATGTGCTGGCTCTGGCAGATTTTTCCAAGGAGGAAATCCAGGTGATTCTGGAAAGTGCCAAGGAGATGAAAAATATTATTCATCGTGACATCAAAAAGGTGCCGGCTCTGCGTGGCAAGTCCATTGTGACTCTGTTCTATGAGCCAAGTACCCGTACCCGTTCATCCTTTGAACTGGCTGGAAAGTATTTGGGAGCTGATGTGGTAAATATTACCGCCGGTACCTCCAGTATCGTAAAGGGGGAGAGCCTTCGTGATACCCTTTATACCGTGGAAGCTATGGGAGTAGATGCCATCGTTATGCGTCACAAGGCCGAGGGCGCTGCTGAATACGCTTCCAAGGTGGCAAGCCCGGTAATCATAAATGCTGGTGATGGTGCTCACGCTCACCCTTCCCAGGGCTTGTTGAACCTCTTTACTGTGCAGGAGCACAAGGGATATCTTGAGGGCCTGAAGTACGTTATTTTAGGCGATATTACCCACAGTCGCGTTGCCCGTTCGGACATTCAGGGGATGCGGAAAATGGGGGTTGAGGTTCATTTGGCTGGACCTAGAACACTTATGCCAAGATTCCTCTTTGAGGAAGAGGGTATTGTGATTCACGATAATGTGGAGGAGGCAATCAAGGATGCGGATGTAATCAATGTCCTCCGCATTCAGCTGGAGCGCCAGAAGGCTGGCCTTTTCCCATCTCCAAGAGAATATGCCCGTATCTACGGTCTTAATGATAAGCGTTTGGCTCTGGCCAAGGATGATGTGCTTGTACTGCATCCAGGACCAATGAACAAGGGCCTGGAAATTTCTCCATTCGTAGCTTATGGTGACCACTCCGCTATTCAGGAGCAGGTTCAGAACGGTGTAGCAGTTCGTATGGCTATTCTGACCCACGCGTTGATTGGAGGTAACAAGGCATGAAAACATTGATTAAGGGTGGCAGAGTAATTGATCCTGCCAATTCATTTGATAAGGTTGCTGATGTATTAATCGAGGATGGCAAAATCGCCAAGGTGGCAGGAAATATTAAGGGTGCCGCTGATGAAGTTATTGATGCTGAGGGCAAGATTGTGTGCCCTGGGTTTATTGATATGCACGTTCATCTCCGTGAGCCTGGCCAGGAAGCCAAGGAGGATTTTGAGTCCGGGTCCAGAGCTGCGGCAGCAGGTGGATATACCACAGTAGCAACCATGCCAAATACTAACCCTGTAGTGGACACCGCGGCTATGGTGCGTTCTTTACAGAAAAGAGCTGAGGATGCAGCTGTGGTTCATATAGAGATTATTGGTGCAGTTACTAAAGGCCAGAAGGGCGAGGAAATGGCAGAGATGGGGGATATGACCCAAGCTGGTGCTGTGGCTTTCTCCGATGATGGTCATTTCACCAAGTCTGCCAAGGTAATGCTTAACTGCTATGATTATCTGAAGTCCTTTGATAAGGTAATCATCAACCACGAGGAGGAGCCAAGCCTCATCGAGGAAGGCGTAATGAATGAAAGTCACAGAAGTGCCATGCTTGGCATGAAGGGTCGTCCTACCGTGGCTGAGGATATTGCAGTGTATCGTGATATTGCTCTGGCTGAATATGCAGGGGCCAGAGTTCATGTGGCACATATAAGCTCTGCCAATGCGGTAGATTTGGTGCGTCAGGCTAAGAAGCGCGGGGTTAAGGTTACTGCTGAGGCTACTCCACAGCATTTGACTATGACTGATGATATGGTAAATCTATTTGACAGCTCCACCAAGGTTAATCCGCCACTGCGTCAGCAGAAGGACGTGGAGGCAGTGCTTGAGGGCATTAAGGATGGCACTATTGACTGCATCGTAACAGATCATTCCCCACATGCTCAGGAAGAAAAGGACAGAGAGTATATTTATGCACCAAGCGGCTTCCCTGGACTGGAAACCTCCCTTGGCTGTCTTATGACTGATTTGGTGGCTACTGGCAAGCTGGATTTGGTTACCATGATTTCCAAGCTCACTGCTGAGCCAGCTAAGATTTTCGATTTAAATGCCGGAAGCCTCTCTGTAGGTATGCCTGCTGATATAACTGTAATTGACCCTGAATTGGAATGGACCGTTGATGAAAAGAAATTCTATACCAGGGGCTCCCATTCTCCGTTTATTGGCCGTAAGTTCAAGGGCAAGGCTGTTAAGACCCTGGTGGACGGCAAGCTGGTAATGGACGATGGCGTAGTTTTGGAGGTGTAATCTTGAAAGGAAAACTTATTCTCGAGGATGGCAGCGTCTTCACTGGAGATCTGTTAAATGAATACAAAGCCACCGGCGAGGTGGTGTTTAATACTGGTATGACCGGTTATCAGGAGATACTTACTGACCCATCCTATTGCAGTCAGATTGTTACCCTGACATTCCCCCTAATTGGCAATTACGGTGTGGCAGATAAATTTATGCAGTCCAGAAAATCCTTTGTCAACGGATTCATTATCGGTGAGCTTTGTGATGAGGGCAGCAACTGGCAGAAGGAAAATGAGCTGGCAAAGTTTTTGAATGACCAGAAGATTCCTTGCCTTTATAATGTTGATACCCGTGCAGTTACAAGAACCATCCGTTCCCAGGGCTGCATGAAGGGCATTATCGTATCCGAGGATGCCAGCCAAGAGGAAATAGATAAGCTCATGGGTGTGCCAATCAAGCTGGATGTGGTGGCAGAGGTTACTACTCCCGAAACCTATGTAATGGATAATGATGGCCCTCATGTGGTGGTAATGGATTTTGGCATCAAGCAGAATATATTGAATTCCCTCCACAATCTTGGCTGCAAGCTCACAGTAGTGCCTGCTGATACCAAGGCTGATGAGATTATGGCCATGAATCCTGATGGAATTTTCCTCTCCAATGGTCCTGGAGATCCTAAGGATGTTCCGGAGATTATTGAGGAAGTGAAGAAGCTCATTGGCAAGAAGCCAATGTTTGGTATTTGCTTGGGACATCAGCTGATTTCTCTGGCTCTTGGGGCAAACACCTATAAATTGAAGTTTGGTCACCGTGGCTCTAACCAGCCAGTAAAGAATCTCCTTAACGGCCGGGTTCATATTTCTTCCCAGAATCATGGCTATGCTGTAGAGGAAGCATCTTTGAAGGAGCTTCCGTTGGAGGTTACTCACATTAACGTTAATGATGGCACTGTGGAGGGTATGCGTCATACATCTCTGCCATTGTTCTCCGTCCAGTATCACCCTGAGGCTTCCCCGGGTCCTGACGACAATATGTATCTGTTCGATCAGTTCTGGACACTTTTAACCGGCGAGACAAAGGGGGAATAATCAGTGCCAAAGAAGGAAAATTTGAAGAAGGTTATCGTTATTGGTTCCGGCCCGATTATTATCGGACAGGCGGCTGAGTTTGACTACGCAGGCTCCCAGGCTTGTCGAGCCCTTAAAGAGGAAGGCTTGGAGGTTGTATTGGTAAACAGCAATCCAGCCACCATTATGACAGATAAGCACATGGCGGACCGCGTATATATTGAGCCATTAACTGTAGAGTTTATGGAGCATATTATCAGCAAGGAAAAGCCGGATGGACTTTTGGCTACATTGGGCGGCCAGGCGGGTCTGAATCTTGCTGTACAGCTTTCTGAACAGGGCATTTTGGAAAAGTACAACGTGGAGCTTTTGGGCACTTCCTTAAAGGCCATTGAGCAGGCAGAGGACAGAGAGCTGTTTAAGGAAACCATGAACAAGCTGGGTGAGCCTATCCCTGAGTCCACCATTGTTGAGGACGTGGAGTCCGCCGTACAGTTTGCCAATGAAATCGGCTATCCTCTTATCGTTCGTCCTGCCTATACTATGGGTGGCACTGGCGGCGGTATTGCTGACAATGAGGAAGAGCTGGTGGACATCGTCATAAAGGGACTTAAGTATTCCATGATTGGTCAGGTCCTCATTGAGCGTAGTGTGGCCGGCTGGAAGGAAATTGAGTACGAGGTAATGCGTGACGGCAACGACAACTGTATTACCATCTGTAATATGGAGAATTTCGACCCTGTAGGTGTTCATACCGGTGACTCCATTGTTGTGGCACCTTCCCAGACACTTACAGACCATGAGTATCAGATGCTGAGAAGTGCCAGCATTCGCATTATCCGTGAGCTGGGTATTGAGGGCGGTTGTAATGCCCAGTATGCTCTGGATCCTAATTCCAATCAGTATTATGTAATTGAAGTAAATCCTCGTGTAAGCCGTTCTTCAGCATTGGCCTCCAAAGCAACCGGTTATCCTATTGCCAAGGTATCTGCCAAGATTGCCATCGGCTACAGTCTTGACGAGATTACAAACGCTGTAACCCAGAAGACCAAGGCCTGTTTTGAGCCGGCTCTGGACTATTGCGTGGTTAAATTCCCACGCTGGCCTTTTGATAAGTTCGTATATGCAGACAAGACTCTGGGAACCCAGATGAAGGCTACTGGAGAGGTTATGTCCATTGACAGAAACTTTGAGGGAGCTATCTTAAAGGCAGTCCGTTCCCTGGAAATCGGTGTACACCGTCTTCACATGGAGGATATGGATGCCTGGGATGATGAAAAGGTTATTAAGGCCTTGTCCAAGTGCAATGATGAGCGCCTCTTTGTAATAGCTGAGGCCATGCGCCGTGGCATTGTTGATGTGGATGGGATTCATAGCATTACTAAAATAGATAAATGGTTCCTGCGGAAAATCAAGAAGATTACCGATTTGGAGCTTAGAATTCAGAATGAGCAGATTACTCCTAGTCTTATGCTGGCTGCCAAGGACGTTGGACTGGCTGACCGCTCCATTGCAGAACTGGCGGGAAAGACAGCTGATGAAATCCGTACACTGAGAAAGACCATGAACATTCTGCCATGCTACAAGATGGTAGATACCTGTGCTGCTGAGTTTGAGGCTGCAACCCCTTACTATTATTCCACCTTCCATGCCCAGGAGGATGAGGTGGATACCTCCAGCAAGCGTCGCAAGGTTTTGGTACTGGGCTCCGGACCTATACGAATCGGTCAGGGCGTAGAGTTTGACTATTGCTCAGTACATTCGGTATGGGCTCTCCGTCAGATGGGCATAGAGGCAATTATTGTCAACAATAACCCTGAGACCGTATCCACTGACTTCGATATTTCCGACAGACTTTACTTTGAGCCACTGACCTCTGAGGATGTTCTTAACATCATTGACAAGGAAAAGCCAGAGGGTGTTATCGTACAGTTTGGTGGACAGACGGCTATTAATTTGGCAGAGGATCTCAGCAAGGCTGGGGTGAAAATCTTCGGTACTTCTGTAAATGATATTGATAGGGCAGAGGACAGAGAGCGCTTTGACGAGGTGCTTACTCAGACCGGTATTCCTAGACCACAGGGCATCAGCGTAACCAATTTGGAGGATGCCATAAAGGGTGCGGCTGAAATCGGCTATCCTGTAATGGTTCGTCCTTCTTATGTATTGGGTGGCCGTGCCATGGAGATCGTTTATAACGAGGAAGAGCTTATTGACTATATGGGACGTGCAGTAAAGGTAACACCGGAGCATCCTGTTCTGGTGGATCGCTATATGCAGGGCACCGAGGTGGAAGTGGATGCTATTTCCGATGGTGTGGATGTAATCATCCCAGGCATAATGGAGCATATTGAGCGGGCCGGTGTTCATTCCGGTGATTCTATTGCTGTGTACCCACCACAGACTCTGCCACAGAAGGTAAAATATACCATTGTGGATTATACCAAGCGCCTGGCAGTGGGCCTCCATGTAAAGGGCCTTATGAACATTCAGTATGTTGTGGCCAATGATGAGGTCTTCGTAATTGAAGTAAATCCACGTTCCTCCCGTACAGTACCATTCCTCAGCAAGGTAACAGATGTTCAGATGGTGGATATTGCCACCCAGATTGCTATGGGCTCCACAATTAAGGAGCTTGGCTTCAAGCCAGGTCTGGTAAGCCCTAAGCATTATGTGGCAGTAAAGGCCCCAGTATTCTCCTTCAATAAGATGGCCGATGTGGATATATCCCTTGGGCCGGAGATGAAGTCCACTGGCGAGGTTATGGGTATCGACTACCACTATAACCGTGCTCTGTATAAGGCTATGACTGGTGCGGGCATGAATATTCCTGTAAATGGAACAATCCTGTTCACTGTGGCTAACAAGGACAAGGACGAAATGAAGCAGCTGGCCAAGGCCTTCTCCGAGCTGGGCTTTAAGCTGGTGGCTACTGCCGGCAGTGCCAAGGCCATTAAGTCCATGGGCATTGATGTTGAGGTAGTGGGCAAGATGCATGAACGCAGTGTTGACATTATCCAGCAGATCAAGAAGGGCCGTATCCACATGGTAATCAATACTATGACCCAGAATCAGGGCAAGAGCGTAGTACACGACGGCTTCAAGATTCGTCGTGCTACGGTGGAGCATGCTATCCCGTGTCTCACTTCTCTGGATACCGCCTGGGAGGTGCTGAATGTACTGGAGTTCATGCGGGAGCGCCGCTTGGTTTATAGCCTGGCTATTCAGGATTATGTAGGCGGCGGCTACGATTTAGCTTAAGGAGGAAAAATGGCAGATAATCGTTTGATTGTAGCCCTTGATTTTCATAAATTTGAGGATGTGGAGAAGCTGGTAGATACCTTGGGGGACAGCGTCAGCTACTACAAGGTAGGCATGGAGCTTTTCTACAGCGAGGGAGCCAAGGTTATTTCTTACCTAAAAGAAAAGGGCAAGAATATCTTTTTGGACCTGAAGCTCCACGATATTCCAAACACTGTGGCTGAGGGACTTTGCTCTCTCATGGTACAGGGGGCGGATATTATGAATGTTCACGCCTCTGGTGGCTTTACCATGATGAAGACAGCGGCAGATAAAGTTCATAAAAAGGCTGAGGAGATGGGGATTCCATGTCCAAAGCTGATTGCGGTAACTATCCTTACCAGCATAAATCAGGAGGATTGGCAGGGCCTGGGTATGCAGCGGGAAATTCGTGAGCAGGTGGTTCGTCTGGCCAAGCTCACCCAAGAGGCTGGACTTGATGGGGTGGTGGCTTCCCCTCAGGAGGCAGCAGCCATTCGTGAGGTCTGTGGCCCGGATTTTCTCATAATCACTCCTGGGGTGCGCCCAGCGGGAGCCAGCATTGACGACCAAAGCCGAATTGCAACTCCTGAGGCAGCACTGAAAAATGGCGCTACCCATCTGGTGGTGGGCCGTCCTATCCGTGCTGTAGAGAATCCGAGGGAAGCTGCGGAAGCAATTATTAAAGAAATGGAGAGGGTAAACTAATGGCAGAATTAAAAGCTCTTACTGAAAAAGAAGTAGAGGATATGCTTCTGGAAACCGGTGCAATTATGGAAGGTCATTTTCTTCTTACCTCCGGCCTTCACAGCCCACGCTATGTGGAGAAATTCAATGTGCTTCAGAAGCCTGAATACACCGAAAAGCTGTGCCAGGCCATGGCAGCCAAGTTCGTTGACGCCAATATTGAGACCGTGGTGGGTCCTGTAACCGGCGGCATTCTGCTGGCCCATGAAACCGGCAAGGCTTTGGGTACCCGTGCTATTTTCACCGAGCGTGAAAACGGCAAGATGACCTTCCGTCGTGGCTTTACCCTCCATGAGGGTGAGCGTGTTCTCATCGTTGAGGATATTGTTACCACCGGCGGTTCCATTCGTGAGGTTATTGATGTGGTTAAGGAGCATGGTGGCATTCCGGTGGCTGTAAGTATGCTGGTAGACCGCAGCGGTGGTAGGGCAACCTTTGGTGATGTGCCAAGCACTGCCCTTTTGCACATGGATGTTCAGACCTATGAACCTGATAACTGCCCACTCTGCCAAAAGGGGATTCCAATGACCAAACGTGGCAGGACAGGAAAATAATTTGCTAATAGAATAAGAAAAGCTGTAGATACCGTCAGGGGAATGTCTTCCTCTGGCGGATTTTTTTGCTAATTATCCATTGCATAAAATTCCATAATAATGTATTATATTATGCGTTGGTGTTCTGAATTAAAATTCACTATTAACCCATATTTTTTGGATAAAAATTAATTTTATGTGAATTTCATGAATATAGAAAAATTGGAACAATTAATTTATACACGAAAGGGATATTTATGCAGGCTATGGTAGAAAAGCAGGATGTAGCACAGCAGGAAACTTCAGAAAAGGGTTACAATATTTCGGATATTTTTAAATTTTTAGGGTGTTCATTATTTGGCTGCTTTATGTTTTTATATCCTTGGGATACCACAGGGGGGACATATAATACAGCTCTCAGCGTGCTGACGGAGGCACTGGATAAGGCCATTCAGGAAAATGTTCCTTGGCTCCTCACGGTAGTGGTGGTATTCTCTGCTATAAGTGCTTTGGTGGGCTGCTTTTGGAAGATTCAGAAATCTGGCAGATTCAGCTGGATTTTTCCACTGATGTTTGTTTCAAAGCCATATATGTTGACCCGTCTTATTGCCTTGGCAGTAACTATATGCGTTGTGTTTGAGGTTGGGCCTGAGGCAGTTCGCAGTGAGGACGTTGGGGGCAGCATGGTTTCTTTGGCGCAGACATTGATTGCAATTGCTGTAACCCTGAGCTTTGTACTTCCTTTTCTTACCGACTGTGGTATCATGGAATTTATGGGTATATTGTTGAGGCCGCTGATTCTCCCATTGTTTAAGGTTCCGGGCCGTGCCTCTGTGGATCTTATTGCTTCTTGGCTTGCTTCCTCCAATACGGCTGTATTGATTACGGGTAATCAGCACCAAAATGGCTATTATAGCAAGCGTGAAGCTGCTTCAATTATGACAAATTTCTCGTTGGTATCCATTCCTTTTTGTATGGTAATTGCCGAGACGTTGAATGTAACCAATCATTTTTTGTTGCTTTATGGTTCTGTTACTGCTATTGGTCTGCTGCTGGCCATGATAGGTGTCCGTATTCCACCATTGTCCAATATTCCGGATGAATATTGCGGTGAGAAAAATATCAATGAGGAAGTGCCTGAGGCCTCATCTTTGCTTGGGTGGGCATGGTTAGCGGCCATGAAACGTGCCAAAAAGTTTGGTTTTATGAATGCGCTGGATGCTGCCGGCAAAATGACTATTGGTATTATTATGGACCTTATTCCAATTGTTATTGCTTGGGGTACCTTGGGATCTCTGCTTGTTAATGAGACCTCTATTATGCAGTGGATTTCTTATCCTATGGGAGCGTATATGAGTTTCCTTGGTATCGAGGGAGCTTTTGATATTGCACCAGCAACTTTGGTTGGATTTATTGATATGTTTATTCCAGCCCTTATTACCAGCCCGGATTTTCCTGTGCAGACCCGCTTTTTGGTAGCAGGCCTGTCTTTGGTGCAGATTATATATCTCACCGAGGTGGGAAGTATTATTGTAAAGTCCAATGTGGGACTTGATATCAAACGCCTTTTTGTAATTTTTCTGGAGCGAACAATTATTGCTTTGCCTTTGCTGGCATTTATATCCAAATCTTTGTAAATTAATACATTGTTTTAATTGGGATCGGGTAACGGTCCCTTTTTTTATTGTCAATGTATGTAAAAAAATACAATAATATGAATTTTTCTATTGTAGAATACTGTTGAATGTAATAAAATACACTCTGAAAGTATATTTCATTATATTAGGTATACTTAATATTTATAGAAAAGGTCGTGTTAATGTGATATGAAAAGTTTCAGACTTACCGAAAAGGAAATGAACGCAATGGCAGAACGGATTCAGACCCCGTTTCTGGTAACATCACTGGATAAAGTGGCAGAGAACTACCGCTTCCTGCGGACTCATTTGCCTCGGGCTAGTGTATATTACGCTATAAAGGCAAATCCTACGCCAGAGGTTTTGCAGATGCTGGCAGAAATGGGCTCCCATTTTGATGTGGCCTCCGCTGGTGAAATTGAAGCACTGGCAGAGCTGGGGATTGATGGTTCCCGCATGATTTACGCCAACCCTGTTAAGGATGCTAAGGGATTGCAGGCATCTGTGGATAATGGAGTGAATCGCTTTACCTTCGATGATGAATCCGAGATTACAAAGATGGCTGATGCTGTTCCGGGTGCTGATGTGCTGGTTCGTATACAGGTTCGCAACAATAAGGCGTTGGTGGATCTGAATACCAAGTTTGGGGCGCCGATGGATGAGGCGCTGGAGCTTTTGGAGCAGGCAGAAAAGGCTGGTCTTCATGCCAGGGGGATTTGCTTTCATGTAGGCAGTCAGTCCCTTTCAACAGCGGCTTATGAAGAGGCTCTGCTCTTGGTTCGTAATCTTTTCGATGAGGCTGAGGCCCGTGGTATGCATTTAACCGATTTGGATATCGGCGGTGGCTTCCCGATTCCTGATGCTGATGGACTGGCCGTGGATTTGGCAGCAATGATGGCGTCCATCAACCACCAGCTTGATCGCCTTTTTCCAGATACAAAGGTGTGGATGGAGCCAGGAAGATTTATGTGTGGTACAGCAGTAAATCTGGTAACATCTGTAATTGGCACAAAGAATCGAGGGGGCAACCCTTGGTATATTCTTGATGAGGGGATTTATGGATGCTTCTCTGGTATAATGTACGACCACTGGACATATCCTTTGCATTGCTTTGGTAAGGGACCCCTTAAGGCATCTACCTTTGGTGGCCCAAGCTGTGATGGTATAGATGTGCTTTATCGTGACTTTATGGCACCCAAGCTGTCTGTAGGAGACAGGGTATTGGTAACTGAAATGGGTTCCTATACCAGTGTCAGTGCGTCCCGTTTTAATGGCTTTGAGTTGGCTCCTAACTTTATTTTTGAGGAGCAGCCTGAGTGTGCCGCCAGATCGTCTGATGAGGTGGAAGAAACAGACGATGTGGCTATTTAACGGGTCAAATATATGATTATTCTACCGCTAATTTGATTTTTATTTGGTCAGATTAGCGGTAAATTTTTTAAGGGAAGGGTATATGGAAATGCTTAATATTGGAAATCATGTGTCTTCCTCAAAGGGCTATTTGGCCATGGGTAAGGAAATTACCGGCATAAACGGTAATGTATTTGCTTTTTTTACCAGAAATCCGCGGGGTGGTAAAGCTAAAGAGATTGATGAATCTGATGTAAAAAAGTTTTTGGAATACAAGAAGGATCATAATATTGGTACTTTAGTAGCCCACGCGCCATATACATTGAATCCATCTGCTGCAAAGTCGGAGCTTCGAGAATTTGCCCACAATGTTATGGCTGATGATTTGGTGCGCATGGAATATACACCTGGTAATCTCTATAATTTTCACCCGGGAAGTCATGTCCAGCAGGGGGCAGAGGTGGCTGTTGAACTTATTAGTGAGCTGCTCAATAATGTGTTGAAAAAGGAACAAAGTACAACTGTGTTGTTGGAAACCATGTCAGGTAAGGGTACTGAAGTAGGTCGCAGCTTTCAGGAGCTTAAGGCCATTATTGACAAGGTTGCTTTAAAGGATCAGCTTGGAGTATGCCTTGATACTTGTCATGTATACAGTGCTGGTTATGATATAGTCAATAATCTTGATGGCGTGCTAAAGGAGTTTGACGAGGTTATTGGCATTGACCGTCTGAGGGCAATTCATCTTAATGACAGCATGACACCATTTGGGTCCAATAAGGATCGCCATGAAAGGATAGGCAAGGGCACTATTGGATTTGAGGCATTTGTAAGGATAATAAATCATCCTCAGCTGAGACACTTGCCATTTATATTGGAAACTCCAAACGATAATGCAGGCTACGCCCATGAAATATCTATACTTCGTCAGGCATACAAAGAATAATATGCTTGGTGTATAATGCGAAATATTCACACAAAAATATAAAAAATGAAAAAATAATAAAAAGTGATTGCAAAATGTGTGTTGTGTGTAGTATACTACATACAACAAGGGAGGGTATCATAACATGATAAAAAAGGTATCCTATAAAGATCAGGTATATGATTATTTGCGTCATGCTATTGTAGATGGCACTCTTCATGAGGGTGAAATATACTCAGAGCAGATGATAGCAGACCAGCTGAATGTTTCCAGGACTCCGGTTCGTGAGGCGGTTCAGCAGCTTAGAAATGAAGATTTTATAGAGGTGTATCTGAATCGTGGCTTTGGCATAAAGCCGGTTTCAGTGGAGCTTGTCAATGAAATTATCCAGGCTCGGGAAACAATAGAGGGCTGTACGCTTCGCTGTCTTGCGGATGGCTTAAATACAAAAAAAGGACAGGACGCCATTGCTATAATGGATGATTGTCTGGAAAATACCATGAAAAAGCTGCGGGGGCAGGATAACCATTATGAGTATATGCAGGCAGATGTGGTATTTCATGAAGCCAGTATAAATTATACGGGGAATATTTATTTTATCCGTATGTTTCATATGATGCAGGCCCAGGTGGAAAGAATTACCATCAGTTCACTGGCTTTCCAAAATCGTCATGAGATGGCCTTTCATGAACATGAAAGCATTTTGAAGGCACTTAAGTCCGGTGACGGCGATGGAGCAGTACAGGCACTGCATGAGCATATGGATAAAACTCGGGAATTACTAAGCAAGCATGTATAACGCTATACAATGTGATTTTGTTAGAAAAAAGGGGTAAAGCATATCCCTTTTTTATAGGCAAGAGTAGTATGCTACATGCTACATTGTTTTAACATTAAGTAGTATGCTACACATCACATACTAAAATAAGGGTAAAATAAGAGAGATTTTTTTAAGGGAGGAAGTTTTTATGTCAAAGGTAGGTTTTATTGGTCTCGGAATCATGGGTAAGCCTATGGTTCGTAATCTTCTTAAGGCAGGTATCGAAACAACTGTATATGATATCAATGCCGAGGCTGTGGAGACTCTGGCAAAGGAGGGTGCAAAGAAGGGCAGCTCTCCTAAGGAAACAGCTCAGGGACAGGATGTAGTTATTACAATGGTTCCTAACGGCAAAATAGTTGCTTCTCTTTTGCAGGGTGAGAATGGAATTTTAGCAGGTGTAAAAGAAGGAACAATAATTGCTGATATGAGTTCTGTAACCCCTGTTGAGTCCAAACAGTTTGCCCAGTGGGCACAGGAAAAGGGCTGTGATTTCCTTGATTCGCCAGTAAGCGGCGGTGAGCCTGGTGCCATCAATGCAACTTTGGCATTTATGATTGGCGGCAAAGAAAGTGTCGTGGAAAAGATGAAAGACGTGTTCGATGCCATGGGTACATCTGTTACTGTTGTAGGCCCTAATGGCAGCGGGTCTGTTACCAAGCTGGCAAATCAGGTTATTGTTAATTTGAATATTGCAGCCGTTTCAGAGGCTTTGGTTCTGGCCCAGAAGGCAGGTGCAGATCCTAAAAAGGTTTATGAAGCCATTCGTGGAGGCTTGGCTGGCAGCGTGGTACTGGATGCCAAGGCACCTATGATGTATAGTCGTAATTTTAAGCCAGGTGGGACATTGGCCATAAACTTAAAGGATATTACCAACGTTATGGATACTGCAAAGAGCTTGGAGGTTCCTCTCGTTCTTACCAGTGAACTGCAGCAGATTATGCTTAGTCTGAAGGCAACTGGTCATATTATGGATGACCACAGCGGCATTGTTCAGTTCTATGAGCATATTGCCGGTGTTGAGGTAAAAACTGCTGAGTAAGTTGGGAGGGTCAGTTATGGCAAAGGTTTTAAAAAGTGAGCTTTTTGCAAAAATTAAACAAGTGGATGAGGCTAAAGTTGATGCTGCTTTACAGGTGGCATTAAAAGATTTTGATAAGAAAATCGTAGTTTTGGATGATGACCCAACCGGTGTTCAAACTGTTCACGATATTTCAGTATATACTGATTGGACAGAGGAAAGCATTGCAGCTGGCTTTGAAGAAGCCAATTCAATGTTTTTTATCCTGACCAATTCCCGGGCATTTTCTGCTGAATATACCAAGGAACAGCATACTATTATGGCACAGCGTATAGCAGCAGAGGCAAAGAAGCGTAATCAGGGCTTTATGATTATAAGCCGCAGCGATTCCACACTTCGGGGACATTATCCATTGGAGACAGAAACCTTGCGCAAGGTGGTAGAAGCTGAGGGGAGTCAGCTTATTGATGGTGAAGTATTAATGCCATTCTTCAAAGAGGGGGGGCGTTTTACCATTGAAAATGTCCATTATGTGCAGGAAGATGAATATCTGACTCCTGCTGGGGAAACGGAGTTTGCCAAGGATAAGACCTTCAGTTATACCAAGTCCAATATGGCTGAGTATATTGAGGAAAAAACCAAGGGTCAGTTTAAGAAGGAATGTGTTACTTGCATTTCCCTTGATGACCTTAGGGATTTCAATATAGATAAAATTTCAGATCAGCTTCTGGCTGTTAAAGACTTCAATAAAGTAATTGTTAATGCTGTTGATTATGTAGATGTGAAGGTCTTTGCAATTGCTTTAATAAAGGCCATGAATAAGGGTAAGAGCTTCATGTTCCGTACAGCAGCGGCCTTTACAAAGATTATTGGCGGTGTTTCGGACAAACCTCTCCTGACCCGTGATGAGCTTGTTGCCCCTGGCAATAATAATGGGGGACTTATCATTATCGGTTCCCACGTCCAGAAAACTACCAAGCAGTTTGAAGAGCTTAAAAAGAGTCCATACGTAAAATGTATTGAATTTAATCACATGCTGGTTTTGGAGCCTGAAAAGCTGGAAGCTGAACTGAAAAGAATTGTTGAAGAAGTGGAGAATGATATCCAAAATGGGCAGACAGTTGTGGTTTATACAGGACGTAAACGGTTTGATGCAGGCTCTGAGGAAGAATCTCTGCGGGTATCAGTAAAGATTTCCGAGGCTATCACCAGTATCGTAAATCGTATTTCCATTCAGCCAAGCTTCCTTATTGCGAAGGGTGGCATTACCTCCAGTGATGTGGGCACCAAGGGATTATCTGTAAAGCATGCTCTCGTTATGGGGCAGGTGGCTCCTGGTATTCCTGTATGGAAAACCGGCACTGAGAGTAAATTCCCGAATATGGCCTATGTGATTTTCCCAGGCAATGTGGGAGCTGTTGATACTCTTCGTAAGGTTGTGGATATGCTTTGTACTAAGTAATAGGAGAATGTAGTTATGTTGATGAATTTGCGAGAAATTCTGCAATTGGCTGAAGAGAAAAAAATGGCCGTTGGTTCCTTTAACGTGTATAATGTGGAATCTATACAGGCAGTTATGTCAGCAGCTCACAATACTGGCTCACCGACAATTGTATCCTTTGGAGAAAGCTATGATAAGCACATGCCATTGGAGGCTATGGCTTCATTGTTTAAGTTTTATGCTGAAAATAGTGATTTGCCGCTGGTGCTTCATCTTGACCACAGTAAAAATAAGGAAACAATTTATAGGGCATTAAAGGCTGGGTTTACTTCCATTATGTATGATGGTTCAGCAAAACCATTGGAGGATAATATTCAGGAAAGTCGTTATGTGGCAGAGGTTGTCCATGGCATGGGGGCCAGCTTGGAAGGGGAGCTGGGATATATGAATCCAGAGGACGGTACCCCTACTGTTCCCGGAGAGCAAGGGAGCTTCACGACAGTAAATGATGCCAGGGAATATTCCAAGAAAGCTGGTGCCGATGCACTGGCTATAGCTATCGGCAATGCCCATGGCATATACAAAGGAGAACCGAAGCTGGACCTAAACCGCCTTGATGATATCAATAAGGCTGTTAAGATTCCATTGGTTTTGCATGGAAGCTCTGGTATTCCAGAGAGTCTGCTGCGTCAGGCAATAGATTTGGGCATAAGGAAAATCAACATAAATACTGAAGTATCTACTACAGGTGTTAAAACTGCAAGGGAGTTTTTGGCTGCTCATACAGAGGCAAATACAAGATTTGAAGCTGTAACCAAGGCGGCTGAAAAGCAGATGACAAAAGTGGTAGAGTCATATATGAATTTGTTTAATAAGGCTTAAACAGAAAAAGTGGGGCTGATGTCTTTTAGGGGATGACATCAGTGTTATAAAGCTAAAAAAGAATTTTATGTAAGGGGGAGATTCTTTTGTTAATGGTTATTTTCTTAAGTGGTATCATTTTATTGATGCTGCTGATTATCAAGTTTAAGGTAAATCCATTTTTGGCATTAATTTTAACATCCTTGGTTATTGGAGTAGCGGCAGGATTGCCAGTACCAAAAATCTTAAGCAGTGTATCATCAGGATTTGGAGGTACACTGGGTGGTATAGGTATAGTAATCGCCTTAGGTATAATGCTGGGTGAGTTGTTGTATCAAACTGGTGGAACTGAAGAAATAGCCAGCTTGGCACTTCGAAAAATAGGTGTAAAAAATTCACCTTTGGCTATGGCCTTGACTGGTGTTATAGTAGCCATTCCTGTGTATTTTGATGCAGCCTTTGTAATCCTTGTAAATCTTGCCCGTCAATTATCTGAAAAGACTGGTATTCCATTGGCAAGATTCGTAACAGCTCTGGGTGTAGGCCTTATTATTGGTCATTGTATAATCATTCCTACTCCAGGCCCAATGGCTGTTGCAGGGGCATTAAATGCTTCCGTTGGTTCCTTCGTTCTATATTCTATCATTGTTGCCGTACCAGCTGCTTTGGTGGGTGGTGTGCTGTATTCCAAGCTGACAGTAAAGCATTTCTTTCCAGAGCAGTGCGGACACGAAAAAATGGATGTTGATGTATCTGAGGACTATGGACGGTCCAGTGAGCATTGTTCCGGAACTCTGGCTATACTGCTGATTTTGTTCCCTATTATATTGATTCTGATTGGTACAGTTGCCGGTGCTGTTTTGGATAAGGAATCTACCCTTGGTATGATTTGCGCATTTATTGGTGACAAGAATGTTGCCCTGTTCCTTGGTGTAGTTGCCGCATTAATGGCTCTGAAGAAATATTTTAAGTCTCCTGCAGAAGAGATGATTACTGGTGCAGCCAGTCAGGCTGGTATGGTGCTCCTGATTACAGGTGCAGGCGGAAGCTTTGGTGCTCTTATTAACGCCACCGGAATTGGTGATTACATTGTCGCCACAATGCATGATTTTAATGTACCACTTATCATTCTTGGTTTTACTCTTAGCCAGATTCTTCGTGCTGCCCAGGGCTCTGCTACCGTAGCCCTTGTTACAACTGCAGCAATTGTTGCCCCATCTATTGAATCTATGGGGGCTTCCCCGATTCTTGTTGGTTTGGCTATTTGCTGCGGCGGTGTAGGCTTGTCTTTGCCAAATGATTCTGGCTTCTGGGTTATTAACCGTTTCTCCGGCTTTACCTTCCCACAGACGATGAAGGCGTGGACAATCGGTGGATTTGTGGCTGGCCTTACAGGATTGGTGATTATTTTGATTCTCAGCATGTTCCAGAATGTACTGCCAGGTCTTATGTAATTAATCTTTGAATAGTCCATTTATTATCCCATATTTTCATTATATAAATGTCCCTACAAGACTTTTGTAAAAAAGCTTGTAGGGATGATTTATATATGTATATTATTTATTGCAAAGATGTGGTATAATAACTTGTCTTAATAGTAATAGCTAAAAAGGAGCGATATGTATTGACTGAGAAAATACCTCATGTTGTTATAGTTGGTGCAGGGTTTGGTGGCGTTGCAGCCATGAAGGCTCTTAAAAATGAAAATGTAAAGATTACATGGGTGGATAGAACCAATTATCATCTGTTCCAGCCATTGTTGTACCAGTTATCTACGGCGGTGCTTTCCACAGATGATATTTCCTTCCCGGTTAGAGCCATGTTCCGTAAGCGGAAAAATATGGATCTGTTTATGGCCAAGGCCATTGGCATTGACGGCAAAAATAAAATTCTCCATACAAACCACGGTGATATATCCTATGATTATCTTATTGTGGCGGCTGGTGCCACTAATAACTTTTTTGGCATGGAAAATGTGGAGAAATATTCCTATGGTATGAAGACTATTCAGGAAGCCCTTCATATCAGAAATCATGCCCTTCATATGTTTGAACGTGCCAACAAGCAGGAAGACAGCGAAGAGGAGCGCCGTAAAATGCTTACCTTTGTATGTGTAGGTGGTGGCCCGACAGGCGTAGAGGAAGCTGGAGCATTGGCAGAGCTGGTGGCCGTTCAGAAGCTTGATTATCCAAATCTGAACTTTGATGAAGTTAGCATAAAGCTCATAGAGGCCACAGACAAGGTTTTGCCTATGATGCCTGAAAAGCTTCAGAAATATACTCTTGAGGTTTTGAAGAAAAAGGGCGTTGAGGTTATGCTGAATACCCAGGTGGCAGATTGCAGCGAGGATGGACTTACCCTAAAGGATGGTACCTTTATTCCAAGTAGGACTGTAATCTGGGCGGCTGGTGTCAGGGCCCATGATTTGGCATCTACCATTGGAACTGAGTGTGACAGGGCTGGCCGTGTAATTGTGGAAAAGACATTACAGGTCCCAGGCTATCCAGAGATTTTTGCCATCGGTGATAATGCTCACTTCTTACAGGATGGCAGACCTTTGCCAACAGTGGCTCCAGTGGCTAATCAGGAGGCCAGGGCTGCGGCGGATAATATTGTTCGCATGATTAAGGGTGAAAAGCTGCGGGAATTTGTCTACAAGGATTATGGCAGCATGGCTACTATTGGCCGTTGTGAAGCGGTAGTTTCCTGGGGCTTCTTGAAAATCGGTGGCTTTTGGGCATGGATGATCTGGATGTTCCTGCACTTGTTACGGTTGGAGGGCGCCCATGAGGATATTACCGTAGGCATAAAATGGTTCTGGAACTTTATTTCTGGTACCCGCCTTGGTCGTATAATTACTAACATTAGATTTGAAGAGCTGGAAAAGTAAATACTAACCTTAAATAAAAATGTCGCCGAACTGTTATTGGAACAAGTTGGCGACTTTTTTAATTACGTTCAATATAAATCGGTGACATGGTAAAGTCCTTATTTAGCTCTGGTGAGTTTTGACAGAGCTGACATAGATTATTGTACTGAATATCATAATACAATTGCTTGTGGAGAGGTGTTGGCAGGTTTTTGCTGATAAAATCCCGACGGTTGATGTACTGGGTTATTTTGGTAACAACAGGTATGGAAGCCGTCTTTTTTATTTCCTTTATCATATTTCGGCCACGGTTATCAAATGCCAGAACCCTTGCGTAAGCTACCCCTGTATCATCTGCCTCATTCATCAGTGTTTTTTTTACGTCCAACAGAATAGTGTGAATAAGACGGTTGATTCTTGTTCTTTGGTAGCGTTTTCCGATAAGCTGGTTGGTAAATTCTGTAAGGGTAGGGGAAGCGGCTGCCTCAATCAGCTTGTATTCAAGACCCTCATTGATGGAGTATATATCCCTGAGTTTTTCAGGAGGGGTGTGTAAAATTTTTAATTGGAGGGCAGGATATAGCTTATCCAATGAACCCAGATCATTTGGCGTTAGCCTTGACAGCATTTCGAAGGTGTTTTTAGGTACAACCTTGGATAATTCACCGGTTTTGGATTGTGTCATCATTTTTCTTATGGCAGTGCCGCTGGCATATCCTTCTACAGCTTCCATGTCATTGTGGGCAGTGCCGATTCTTTTAAGTGGCATGATATCAATACTGGAGCTTAACTTCTTAAGTGCCTTTATATATTCAATAGCTAAAATGGTATTAGGCTCCTTTAAAACATCAACCTCTATGTCAGTAAGTTCAGATATAATTTGGGCTGTGGCTGTTGCATAGGAAACGCCTTGCTTTAACATGAATTGGAGCTTGTCCCTATGGGTTGAAATATCAATGGAAGCGGCTTTACGCAGCATATCAATATCAGGATATTCTGTGCTGAAAGCCAGCTTGTCCATTACGCCTAACTGATGTAAAAGAGAAATGCCTCCAAAGGCAAAATGCTGGGCACTGCGGCATGAAAAGATAGCGGGTATTTCCAGAACCAGATTGGCACCGTTTTCAATTGCCAGAAAGGCCCGTTGCCACTTGTCCAATATTGGCAATTCGCCCCGTTGACTAATACCACCGCTGATACAGGCGATGATATTGGTATCATTGCCCAATTTATCCCGTATTATATTTATTTGATAAAGATGTCCATTGTGAAATGGATTGTATTCTGCAATTATACCAGTAATCATATTAAGCTCCAAGGTAGATAATAGTTCTTAGGTTATTTTAGCAGAGTTAAAAAGAATCATAAATGGTATAGGCGATATTTTTTCATAAAATGGAAAAATCGAAACAATAGGCGTATAATAAAGTAGGTGAATAAGGTATGCAAGTTTCCTTAGGAGGTTTACTATTATGAAGAAAAAAGTGGCTGTGGCCATGAGCGGTGGTGTTGATAGCTCTCTGGTAGCTACACTTTTAAAGGAAGAAGGCTATGAGGTTATTGGTATTACCATGCGCCTAAGTGATGAAGGGCGTGGTTTTTGTCTTTCTCCGGAGGCTGAGGCGGCAGCGCTGCTTTCTGTAAAGGATGCACAAAGAGTTGCTGAGCAATTGGGGATTCAGCATTATGTGGCTGATTTCCGGGATATGTTTAAAACCAAGGTGATAGATTATTTTTTGGATGAATATGCACAGGGGCGTACACCTAATCCTTGTGTGGCCTGCAATCCTCAGATAAAGTTTGGGGCCCTTTTAAATAAGGCCCAGGAGCTGGGAGCTGATTTTTTTGCCACTGGTCATTACGCCCGCATTAAGCAGGATGAAAATGGCAGATATGGTCTATATACTGGTGTAGATAAGCACAAGGACCAATCCTATGCCCTATACCGTATAAAACAAGAGGTTTTAAAGCATATAATTTTGCCGCTTGGGGAGTTTACCAAAGTGAAAACCCGGGAATTGGCAGAGAAATATGACCTGGTGGTGGCTAAAAAGGCTGAAAGTCAGGAGGTTTGCTTCGTTCCTGATGATGATTATAAGGCCATGCTGAAAAGGTTCCGTCCTCAATGTTTGAAGCCAGGAGATATTGTGGATCTTCAAGGCAATGTGTTGGGCCATCATGAGGGGGTACCTCTGTATACCATTGGTCAGCGCAAGGGATTGGGGATTGCATATCCGGAGCCACTTTATGTAGTTAAGCTGGATATGGCTAAAAATCAGGTGGTTGTTGGCAATAATCAGGCTGTATTTGCGGATAGCCTTATTGCTGAAAAAATGAATTGGCTGGCCTTTGATGAACTTAAGGAAGCAATTAAGGTGAACGCCCGCATTCGTTATGGTGCAAGAGAGGGAATGGGGGTCGTGGCACCACTTGATAATGGCAGAGTAAAGGTTACCTTTGATAATCCACAAAGAGCTGTAACGCCTGGACAGTCTGTAGTTTTCTATAATGGAGACCAGGTTGTGGGCGGCGGAATCATAGTTGAATAATTATTATATATAAAGGGAAGTGTCTAGTATGAGCAGCTTTGCACAATCTGTAAAGTACAGACTATTTGCTATTCTGGTAGTGGCCGTAGTGGCTGTAATTGGCGGTGTATGGTGGTACGCGGCATATTATACTAATACGCCGGAATATACCATACAGATGATTCAGGAATGTATAGAGAATCACGACAAGGATAAGATTAAGAAATATATAGATTTTGACCACCTGTTGGATACCAGTAGCGATGCTCTGCTGGAAGGATTGGTGGATGCCAGCATACCAGCTGTGGGGGATGCCAAGGATGCAGTAAGCAGTTTTAGCCGCATGTTTAAGGCTCCTGTGATTATGAGCTTGCAGATGGCTATTGATAATTATGTTGAAAATGGTCAGTGGGCCAAGAGCAACGGTACTGAGGGGATGGGCACTGTAGATGCAGATATGGTGCTGCAAAAGTCAGGCCTGGGAGCAACCTCCTTCAGAAAGCTGGACAGTATGGCTGTGGATAGTGATAATGGTACGGCTGTTGCCAAGGTACGGGTGTTCCAGGAAGAAGCCAACGAGGAATTTATCCTTGATGTGGAATTTGTAAAGAAGGATGATGGAGGCTGGCAGTTATATGAAATCACCAATTTAAAGGATTTTATTACCATGGTGAACCATTCCCGCCGTGATAATGTCAAGCAATATCTTGATCAATCCTCTACAATTATGTCCAATCATGATAGCAAGGTAATGTCCTTGGAGCAGGAGGTAAGCAGCATTCTTAATGGTGGTTCACTGGGAAACGCTGATACCAGAAAAGATCTTAAAAATATTATGGAAGACAAGGTGGTTCCTGAGTGGCAGACCAGAAAGAGTGAGCTGGAGGCTATGAGCGTGCCACCGGCAGCTGGCACACTCCATAGGCTCAGAATTAAGATTTGCGATTTGCATATTGAGTATGCTAAGGGCTATGCTAAATGGATGGATGATAAAAATGCTTCTACCATCAGAACAGCTGATGCCGCACTGAAGCAGGCCAGAACTCTGGAAAAGGAAGCAGAGCTCTTGACCAAGCAGGTAAATTCACATATTAAGTAATAATAAGGAAGAGTAATTAAATGAGTGACAATTTTGATAAGACCCAGCCTATACCAAGGGTAACAGATGATATGGCAGACCAAAAAACTCAGCTGATTAATTATAATCAGGTGAGAAGGTTGGAGCCAATTAATGTAAACCAGAGACAGCTGTTAAATAACGGTGCAGGCCATCATCAGCAGACCCCACCGCCTAAACCACCCAAAAAGAGCGGTAAGGGAAAACTGGCCTTTACTCTGATTCTGGCCTTTGTAGTGGCTTTGTTGGCGGGGCTGTTTATTTCAGGATATATGAGTGAGCAGACCAGCAGGGAGACGCAGCTGAAGACTCAGCAGGAGCTCTCGGACCGTGAGGCCAGAAATGCCGAGGGAAAACAGAATGACCTCAGCTCCAAGAAAAAGCAGCTGGATCAGCGTATTAAGGATTTGGAAGCCCAGCAGCAGGCAGCAAAATCAGAGGCTGATAAGCTAAAGGGCAAAAATGAGCAGATTGATAAGGCCAAGAAGGATAAGTCAGGTGCTGAGAAGGTAATTGATAAATTTACCGGCAAGGACGCCAAGGATGAAAAGGCCGCCAAGGAATCTGCCAGGGAAGAGGAGCAGGCCTTAAATAAGGTGGAGGAGCTAAACCGCTCTATTCAGGAAGCCAAGGAAACCTATGAGGAGGTTAATCGTCAGCTGGATGAATTGGAGGCTATGCGCCAGAAGGCTATAAGGACCAAGGAAGAGGCTGAGAGGGTTTACAACGAAAACAAGGGGCTTATTGATACTATTGTTCATTATGTGGAGCAGGGGATATCCCTTTTTAGTAGATAATAGAACTGAATTGGCCTGGAAAAGGATTTGTTGTTAAATCAATATTAATATGGAGGTTTTTACATTGAAAAAATATTTATTGTTGGCAATATCACTGATTTGTGTTTTTGCAGTAATGGTATCTGGTTGTGGTAATAAGCAGTCTGATAAGGAATTGCAGGCCGTAACTGTTGGTGTAATGCCGGATATTGATTCTGTGCCAATTATTATTGCCCAGGAAAAGGGATATTTTGCTGAAGAGGGCCTTAAGGTCAATATTCAGCAGTTTAAGAGTGCCATGGATAGAGATGCAGCTCTTCAGAGCGGTAATCTGGATGGTGCCATTTCTGACCTTTTGGCCGTTGCCTTTGCCAAGAGTGGTGGCTTTGATGTTAAGGTTACTGCCTATACTGATGGCGATTACAAGCTCATCGCCGGCAAGAATGAAAATGTAGCTTCTCCAAAGGATTTGGCTGGCAAGGATGTGGCAGTGTCCAAGAATACCATCATTGAGTATGTAACTGACCAGATTTCTGTATCCCAGAGTATGAAGGAAGATAGCATTAATAAGGTGGTTATTCCTCAGATTCCAACCCGTCTTGAAATGCTTCAGAATGGAAAGCTGGCGGCGGCGACTCTCCCGGAACCAATGGGAAGTATTGCGGTGGCTAATGGCTGTAAGTTCATTACTGATTCCGAGCAGCTGGGCATCAACCCTGGTGTTATGATGTTTACTGCCAAGTGTGTGGATAATAAAAAGGCTGAGCTTCAGGCCTTCTATCGTGCTTATAACAAGGCTGTAAAGTATCTTAATGAGCATCCGCAGGACGAATATATGGACCTTATTATTGAAAAAAGTGGCTTCCCTGCAATCGCCAAGACTGCCCTGCAGCTGCCTAAGTATCGTGAAGCTGGACTTCCTCAGGAAAAGGATGTAGTTGACTGCATGAAGTGGATGAATTCCAAGGGCCTTATTAAGCAGGAATTCTCCTACAAGGATCTGGTGGTCGATTTATTTAAATAATCAGTTAGATAGTTGGTTTCAGACATGATTAGTATTGAAAATTTATCAGTAAATTATAAATCTGATAGTGATGTCTATACGGCTATATCAGGAATTAATCTTACAATTCCGGAGGGTGGTACCTTGGCGGTTATTGGTCCTTCAGGCTGTGGGAAGTCAACATTGCTGAAGGCCATTGCCGGTCTCATTCCGGAGTATGAAGGTACCATCAAAATAAATGGAGATGAGGTTAATCCCAAAAAGCAGACCATTGGCTTTATGCCCCAGAATTATGGTCTGCTTCCTTGGCGTACGGTTATAGACAATATAAGGCTGGGGATGAAGATAAAGCGGGCACCGGAGCTTTTGGACCGCAAGGTTTTAAAGAAGCTGATGCGTCAGCTGGGAATTGAAGGCCTGGGACATCGTTATCCTACAGAGCTTAGTGGCGGCCAGCAGCAACGAGTGGCATTGGCCAGAGTCTTTGCACTGCAACCTGATGTGCTTTTAATGGATGAGCCTTTTTCCGCTCTTGATGCCATTACACGGGAAGAAATGCAGGATATTTTTTTGAAGTTGTGGCAAAAGAATAATGTTTCCACTATTTTTGTTACTCATTATGTGGAAGAGGCACTGTACCTTGGTCAGAGGATTGCCATATTGTCAGCCAGCTCTGGTAATATAAATCGTATTGTTGATAATCCACTTTTTGGTGGCAAGGACATTCGTCAAAATCCTGAATTCTTTGAAATGAGTCTAAAGCTGAAAAATTCTATTAAGAAGGACTGGAATCAGGCATGGGAAAATTAGTGAGTTTATGGTATCTTTTGGCAGCTGTTGTGTTGACCGTGGTTTGGTTTGTGGTATCACAGCTGGTGGATTTGCCGATTATTCCATCTCCGGTTCTGGTGGTGGAGAATTTAGCTGATATATTCATGAAATATATAGCCATTCATAGCCTATACAGCCTTTGGCGTATCGGAGCCGGGCTTCTTTTGGCAGTAGCTGTAGGACTTCCTTTGGGGGTAATAATGGGATATTTTCCCCAGACCGACCGTTTTTTGGCTCCCGTTGTTTATCTTACATATCCTATTCCTAAAATTGCTCTGCTTCCTATATTGATGCTGTTATTTGGGGTAGGTGAGCTTTCCAAGGTATTTATGATATTCCTTATTATAGTGTTTCAGGTTGTGGTGGCTGTCCGTGACGGTATAAGGGCTATTCCCAATGAAACCTATTATCCATTGTATTCCCTTGGTGCTTCCTTTAAGGATATTTTCTTTGAGGTATTATGGCCTGCCTCCCTGCCAAAATTTATTACGGCAATAAGGGTAGCATTGGCCACAGCAATTTCTGTACTGTTTTTTACTGAAACTTTTGGCACCCAGTATGGAATGGGGTATTTCATTATGGATGCCTGGCTAAGGGTGAATTATCTGGAAATGTATTCGGGAATTGTGGTACTTAGCTTATTGGGACTTATTCTTTTTACTACCATTGATCTTATTGAAAGAAATGCTTGCCATTGGCAGTATAAATAAGATATAAATAAAGTAGAATAGTGTAAAAGTGAAACTTTTGGTCTGATGAATTTTATATATAGTATGCATTATAATAGCTATATATAATAATATATAGCTTGAATAGTTATAGGATGAATTATCCAAAAAAGAGAAAAGAGCGAAAATTTTACACAAAAATGAAGGGGGGATAGGAGATGGCTGTTGAAGTAAAAAATGTGGTGGAAATCTTTGTGGACCAATATTTGGACAAGACCTTGGACAATATTCCAGGGGTTTGTCGCTGTGAGCAGTGCGTTGCTGACATTAAGGCGATTACATTGAATTCCATGAAACCAAAGTATGTCAGCAGTTCAAGGGGAGAAGTGCTTAGCAAGCTGAAGGCTTTCGATCAGGGGAATCAGGTGGAGCTGCTTTGCATCGTAAAGAAAGCAGCAGACATGGTTATGACCAACCCACACCATGAGGTCGTAAAGAAAAAAGGTAATGTCCTATAGCTATTTTGGTAATCAAAAAGACCTATCGCATTGCGATAGGTCTTTTTTGTTAGTTTAGGGTATTTTAAATATTATGCGGAAAAATTATCTATTGTTCTTGAAGAATTCCAATGCTACTGGTGGGAACAGAGCATAGGAGAGTACATCTTCCTCAGAAGCATTTGGATAACCCTTCTCAGCCAGCTCTGCCTTGAAGTCAGCTACCTTAGGCTCCTTGGCATCTGCTACAGCACAGTCAGTGATCATGTCCTCAGGCTTAATCTTCATAGCCTTAAGAACTTCTTCCTTAACTGGCTTTGGAGTCTTACCGAACTTACCACGGGCCAAATCCTTAACCTCGTTAGGAACCATGGTGTAGCGTGGCTGACCATTAGCCATCATAATAACGTTCATGGTAGCCATGGTACCAACAATCTGAGAAGATGGAGTTACAAGTGGAGGGAAACCAAGGTCTTCACGAACCTTAGGCATCTCGTCCAGGAGCTCCTGATACTTGTCAGCAGCGCCCATTTCCTTCAGCTGGTTAACCATGTTGGAAAGCATACCGCCTGGAATCTGGAAATCCAATACTTTTGGATTAACATCGAAGTAACCAGGGAGGTTGAATTCCTTCATGATTTCCTTCTTAACACCCAAGAAGTGCTTAGCAATAGGCTCCATTACCTGACGATCAAGCTTGGTGTCTCTTTCCAGACCTTCCAGAGTAGCAATCATAGTCTCAGTACAAGGCTGGGAAGTATCGTTGGCAAGTGGAGAAAGTGCGCAGTCAATGATGTCAACGCCTGCTTCAATAGCCTTCAGATAAGTCATGGAACCGAAACCAGAGGTGTAGTGAGTGTGAAGCTCAATTGGGAGACCAACCTGTGCTTTCAGCTTTTTAACCAAATCCTCGGCTACATAAGGCTTCAACAGACCGGACATATCTTTAATACAGATGGAGTGAACGCCCATCTTCTTCAGCTCAATTGCCAAATCTACGAAGGTTTGGTTGGTATGGAATGGGCTGATGGTGTAAACAAGACAGCCCTGTACATGTGGCTTCTCTTTTGCTTTCAGAGCTGCATCAATAGCTGTGCGGAGATTAGTTACATCATTCAGTGCATCGAAAATACGGAATACGCCAACACCGTGCTCGGAAGCCTTGTTAACGAAAGCGCGTACAACATCATCAGAGTAGTGGTTGTAACCCAGAAGATTCTGGCCACCCAGCAGCATCTGAATAGGAGTCTTCTTGAGGTGAGCCTTAAGAGTATCAAGGCGCTCCCATGGATCCTCGTTCAGGAAACGAAGGCAGCTATCAAAAGTAGCACCGCCCCATGCCTCAAGAGCGTTGTAGCCGATATTGTCAAGAGCTTCTAACTGAGGAAGCATCTGACCAATACGCATACGGGTTGCCAACAGTGACTGATGGGCGTCACGGAGAACGGTTTCAGTAATTTTTACTGGATTTGACATATTATAACATCTCCTTAAAAATATAATATTAAATTCCCCGAAATATATTGCTTATCCCCTTAAGCAATCTTCAATTCAAGTATAAGTTGTATGATAATTTTTGTCAAACAAATTTGCCAGTAATTAATACCAAATAATGCCATTCGCTACTAAATTAGTGCTGCATATTTTTAGGAAGCTCATCCACAATTTCAATATTATCCAAAACGGATTTCATATTTTCTCTGAAGCTCACCAAATAAGCCTGGCGAAGCTCAGTCTGGCGCTCCTTTTCTTCAGGGGTAAGGCCCACAGAGCGCTGCTTTCTGGATAAAGCGTTTATTTCTTCAATCAGTTCTTTGGTAATCATGTTTCCTCCTAATTATACGTCAAATCAAATACTGAGATATTATAACGCAGTTGTTCAAATTTTTCCATTTATGGAAAAATATTCTTAATTAGGCGTTTCAACGAGACATTAGGTATTATTGTCGAGTTATAACGCAGCTGTTCAATTTTTTCCATTTATGGAAAAAATTCCTATTTAGCATTTTCCATTTCTCTAGTTTATGGAAATTTGCCCACTAGAAGTTTTAGAAAAGTGTTAATAAATAATCATAATTATGGTATAATCATAAAATACTGTAAAGATATTCTATTACAGCGAAAAAATCGGATAAAGGGAGAGAATAGGATTATGAAATTAGTAGTAACCATCTTTGGAAAAGACCAGGTAGGCATTATTGCCAATGTAAGTAATATCTTGGCTGCGAAGAAGGTAAATATTACCAGCGTAAACCAGAATATTGTGGATGGTTTTTTTAACATGATTATGATGGCTGAGCTTACCGATTCCTCTGTAAAATTGGCAGAAATTCAAAAGGAGCTCAAAGAAAAGGGGCACGAGATGAACCTTGAAATAAAGGTTCAGAATCAGGAAATTTTCAATATCATGCATAATGTATAAATGTATGGTGTGAAGCATGATTCGTATGAAAGTTAGTATTGTGCCATTTTGGAGGGCTGTTTTGTGATTACAATTGATAATATCTTAGAAACAAATCGCATGATTACGGAGAATAAGCTGGATGTCCGTACCATTACCATGGGCATTTCTCTCCGCGACTGTGCGCATCCAAATATTAATCAGTTCTGTAAAAATGTATATGACAAAATTACCAAAAGCGCTGAGTTTTTGGTAAAGACCGGTGAAGATATTGAAGCCAAGTATGGTATTCCTATTATTCATAAGCGTATTTCTGTAACACCTATAGCTATCGCTGCTGAGGCTTGTGAAACAGATTCCTTTGTTCCCGTTGCCGAGGTTTTGGATAAGGCGGCAAAAGAGGTGGGGGTAAACTTTATTGGTGGCTTTTCTGCCCTGGTAGAGAAGGGCTTTACCAAAGGAGACAAGATTCTTATTGACTCTATTCCACAGGCACTGTCCACCACAGAT
>NZ_JAZTZI010000168.1:0-28747 GCF_045637405.1 Anaerovibrio sp. | reverse complement strand
CCATAAATATCTGTCCCAACGACTACCGAGAAGACATTTTCATCGTCACTGGATGCGTTGGTTACGACTTTGACACTGCCGTCAATTCCATTGCTTCCATCCAAATTATCAGCCACGAAGACGCCAAATTCATTCTGTTTGCTTTCCAAGGATATGCCTTTTCCGCTATGCGTCTCCACTACTGGTGCAGTAATGTTTACGTCAGCCGCTTCCTGAATGGCCCCACCAGCGTGGATAGCGAGAGAATTGTAGCTTCCCTGCAGCGTCCCGTTACCTAAATAATCTATTTCACTTGGTCCAGCAGTCCCAGTGGTTACATCGCCATTGATGGCCACATCACCGCTGAAAGAGGTGAGCTTAACATTATTGGCTGCCGTAAGTTTGTTGTTTGTCTGTAGGCTTCCGTCAGAGGTCAGTACGATATCACCCTTGGCAACTGTCTCATCACCCGTTGCCGTGAGCTGAGAAATAACCTGAATAGTACCCTGTGATTTCGTGTTTTCTATTGTGATGTTTCCTTTAACCTCAGGCTGAACGGAAAGCTCCAGCTCGTCTATGTTATCCAGAACAGACACACTGCCATCAATTGGAGTATTCTCACCGGTACTCTGGACAATAATAGATGCAAACTGGTTGCCAGTTCCCTGCAAATCCACGTCCTTGGCGCTGGTGACGGTAACGCTCTTGGCCTGGATACCTGTCGTACCGGAGGTAATATCCTGCTTGACAGCCCCTGCCGTTGAGGTCAGTTTTACTTCCTTGTCCTCACTCACCGAAAGCATCGTGTCTGCCGCCTGGGTAAGGTCACCACTATTTTGTACTGAAATATCTCCGTCTACCTTCCGTTTAACAGCTACAGTCACCCCATCATCAGCGTGGTCATTGATGCGCACATCGCCGTTAATGGCTGGCTTGTCTTCCTCATTGGTTGGCAGGCCGTCTACTTCAATACTGTTGAAATTATTACCTTCATTTTCTAAAATTAAAGATTCCTTACTGTAGGTCTTAACAGTATCAGCAACGATTTTACCCGTTTCTGTCTGGGCAATTTTACCTTCACTGGCAACAGTGAACTCGTCCTGAATATCAATATTACCCAGAACCAATGTGCCGTTCTGAACATTTAGGCTCAGACTGCTCATGCCCTTAATATGAGCTGACTTGGCTGCAATGTTCACTGGCGCACGGTCGTTCAGAATACGGATAGCGTTATCGGCCTCACCCACAATACCGGTAGTTGCATTGGTCGTTAGCTCCAGCGTCTTTCCGGCATTAATGTAAGAATCGGCAATATTGGTATTGGCTGTGCTCATCTTGAAGCCCTTTTCGCTATTCAGGGAAATAGTATCCCCGGCGTACATGGCCCCCAGACGGAGGAAATCATTATTATTAACGTTCTTAATAAACACTTTTTCATCAGCCCGAGCCTGAGTTAAATCCCCGGTCAGGGAAACGGTCAGCGGCTTTTCCGAAGTGCCTATACTCTCCTTGCCACCGGTGATGGTAAGGTCTTTACCCTTAATATTGGTTCCGTTGGTATCAGCCAGGGCATTGTAAATACCCTTTTCGGAATAGAGGCGCACATCGCCATTGGCACTGCTTTGTGTAGCATCAACAGCACCTACATTGATGGCGGAATGTTCTCCGGCAGCATCAGTACGGCCAGCCACGGAAACATCGCCGCCCGCCTGTACATTCAGAGTACCAGTGGACTTGATACCCAACGGCATATTAGGGGTGATTTTGAAGGACAGTAGATTGCCATTGGCATCCCGTTCAGCCTTCACATCACTTGCCTCCATGCTCATGAGCTTCTTCATGCTTTCAATACGATTGTTTCCGGTTAAATCATCCACGGTAATGGTGGTGGATGAGTCTAAAACATTGCCCACTGTTCCTTTGGTGGATGTCAGGGTGATATTATTACCAAGCACGTTGGCAGTCCGTGTCGTTTGTGTGCTGCTACCACTTGCCGGGTTCACCAGTGCGTCACTGACAGCGTAAAGCATCATATCCTTTGTCCACTCGAAGATTGGATTTGCTGCTTTATCAACCAGTCCTTTATAAGTGGCATCTGCCGCCAGAAAAGCATCTGCATCGGTGTACTGGGAATACTTGTAGGCAGATGTATCCTGCATATATGCCTCAGCAGTTGCGTAATTGCTATACTGAGCATACTGCTCGGCACTTTTTGCGTATGCCAAATAAGCACTGTCTCCTTTGTCCGCCAGATTCCTACGGTCCTCCTGTGAGAGTGCCTCATACCTTGTCTTATTATTGAGATAGGTTCTATATGCGCTGGAAGCAAAGATTTCCTCCACCGCTGTCTTTTGAGCATTGTATTCAGCTTGCCATTGCTCCTGGCTCTTTCCTCCATTCTCCACATCATAAGCCGCTGTCACATTGGCCTTATAATCATCCCGGTTCTTCTCCAGGCCAGTGATATAAGCCCCTTTATAGGTGTAATTTCCATTTCCATCCTTTTCGCCGTCAATCAGACCAGCGTCAATCCAGCGATGAACCATTTCGTCCACGCTGTCATTGGAACCGGATTTATTGTCCGCCGGAAGCGCGTCAATGAAGCTGCCGTTTTTAACGGTCAGCGTAACATCACCTTCACGGGAATCAATTTTACCCACACGCATATTGCCACCAGCTTCTACCTCGGTCAGATAAATACTGCCCTTTGCTTCTGCATTGACCTGGGCACCGTAACGGTCCGTGGAATATGTCAAATCGGAAGCGGCAATCTGGATGGCCTGATTTTCTGTACCAATGCCACCATTGTTGCTGGTCAGCTTGATACCACGGCCTTCAACAGCGGTACCATTGCCTGATTGGGTAATAATCCCCCCAGCCTTCAGCGTTACATCACCAAGGTCCGCGTCGTTCCTGAAAGCGTTGCTTCCATCCTGACTCTTCAGAGCCACGATTTCCACGTTCCCCGGCAGAGACTGATTTTCAAGTAATCCGCCCACAGCAGTGATATCAATATCCCCCTTGCCTGTGGAAATAGCACTGAGCTTTATATTGTCATTCACTGAGGTGGCATTTCCATTAGCATCTTTGTTAGCCATTCCGACAGAAGCGATATGAATATTATTGATATCATCCTTCGCCCTCAGATTAACTATTTCACTCTTCAAGGTTGTGTTGTCAAACTGAGAGATACCGCCTGCTACGGAGCTTATGTTCAGCTCAGCCTGATTGTGGGAGTTTGCCACATTGCCCGTCAGATTGATGCTGCCGCCAGCAGCATTGGTGCTATTGAGGTTGATACTGCCAATTTCCGCACCAATTAAGCCAACCTTGATAGGCTGGGAAGCATTTATGGAATAGTTATAGAGCTGAATGGTGGAGGATCCATTTTTCCACCGGTCGTAAATATGCTTGAACCATCCCAAGAAACCGGAACGGGTCACCCAATGCTGTCTGTCAAAAATTCTTGACTCCATGAGGGTAGTATTTCCATCAAGCTGCAACTGTCCATCTGCCGGCGCAGTGCTTCCCTGAGTAATAACGGCTCCCTCTGGCAGACCTAATGTCTTTGCAGTACTGGTGTCGATTGGCGTAGACGTGCTTTCCCATCCCTTCAGTGCAGTTTCATCTGCAGTCTGAACTAAGCCCCAGAAGCCGCGGCGTTCATAGTGCTGATATGTTCTGGTACTTTCAACACTGTTACCGTTTACCCATGAATAGGTCTGGTTTCCTTTTACATTGTATGTAAGTGGATTGCCAACGGAAAGACCATCATTATTTACCGTTGCACCGGCATAGATATCACTGTCTCCGGCATGATTCTTTAAATATTTTGCATAATCAGTAATGGTGCGGGTCTGCCCCTTCCTGTACTCGGTCCAGGTATCATTGGCCGTATCGGCAATAGTAATAACGCCCTCCCGCTGGTTGTTCAGGATGTTGCCCACGTTCATATCCAGGGAGGTTTCATTAATCACAGATATATCCGCTGCACCATCCGCTGCCATTATTCGGCCGTCGCCAGTGCTGGAAATTCTGCCCGTCAGATAAACCTTGCCGCCAGCTGTGTCGATATCCTCCACCACCAGCTTGTCCGTAGAAGGATCCCAATAAACCTGTGGAACATAGTCAAATACCTTGTCCGTATCATTCCACTTGGCACCACCATCATTGACCTTGAACATGGTGCGGTTCTGGATAACAGCAGCCCGATTGGCCGGACTCTGCTTCGCCTCAGTGAGCTGAGCCTCGGTTACTGTGGCAGAATAATTCTTATACCCGCTCTGAATAAGGCCATTCACGTTTACATTGGCGGCGGATACATAGATGTCCCGTCCGGCAATATACCCTGTAGCCTCATTGGAGTTGTCAGTGCGCTGATAAGCTTCTGTTCTGGACTTTGTATCATTGCCCGTTGTACTCAAGCCGATAGCAGTTTTCATTTCATTGGCCTTGCTTGCCAGGTACTTCTCCGGGTCACCGTTGATATTTACAATACCCTCCTTGTAATCCTGGGCAATTGAGCCATTGGCGGCAATAAGCTTCACAGTGTTGCCAAATACACCGGCAGGGCGATCCTTGGTACCACCGCTGATGCGGATATCTCCACTGGCATTGTTTATGGTCACATTGCCGTAGAAATTGCTGATTTTGCCATTCACTTCAATATCAGTGATGGCGGTATATTTCAGCTTGCCCTCTCTTATCGCCTGTCTGTATTCTTCCTTTTCCGCTGATGACATATTGCTGTTATTAATTTCCTGCTCCAGCTGCGGCGTAAGGGAGAAGGTACTGGTATTGTCCCCGCTAAAGGTTTTCGTATTCAGCACCGAAAGTCCCGCCGCTGTGCTGTTGGATACTCCGTAGATTTCTTTGAAATTGGCAACCTTGGTACCATCTTCATTACGGTTCATTGAGTTAATTTTATTGTTTCCGGCAACCGTACCGGTAGGAATTACAGTACCCTGAAGATGAGGACCATAGCCGTTATAGATAATGCTGCCACCCTGCTCACCCATAAGGATATTGTTCAGCTTCAGATAAGCATCTGATTCGTTTGTAATGGTAATGGATGGAGCGGAATTGGCATGGAGCCTACCGGTGCCAATTAAATCACTGGCTGTCACGTTGATATTGCCGCCACTGGTGGCTATATCCGGAATTTCCACATAGTAAACAGGCCGGCCGGAATTGAGATAGGATGTAACATTTCCTTCTGCATCAGTTTCAACCAGTCCTAAGCGTTTCATTTCGCCCTGTAATCTGTCACGCTCGGCAATATAAGCTGCCATCTTCTCAGCATTGCCATCGTAGGCAGCAATCAATTCATTCAGCTCAGTAAGACGTGCCCCCAGGGTATTGGCATAATCAAAGGTACCCTTGGTAATACCCTGTACTACCCGCTGATTAGTGATATTGTCATCGGCCGTATATTTCAATCCACCGGTAACCGTACCACTGATAGTCACGTTGATAGGCGCAGAGGTACCGGCAACAAGGGAGCCGGTCACATTGACTGTGCTCTTTAGCATCTCTGCATCACTTTCAGTACCAGTAGTGGCACTGGAGGTCAGGAACTTCTTATCCGTGCTGGAGCCGCCCTTGGCCCAGCTCCAGAGGCTTTCATCCTTGACAATCTCTTCCCGGCCACCGCTGGCAATCACATTAATATCCCGGGTAGAGTGTACATCACCGCTGACATTCACTGTTCCCCGGTCAGCAGTGATGGTATAGTTCACCCTTGGAATAGTGATTGGAATTACAGAATAGTTATAGGCACCGGACTTAAGGTCGGCGTTCAGATTGGCGAGGGCACCGGTTTTATTGGCTCCCGCGTAAAGGACCACATTGGAACCGCTCTCAATAGTCCCTGCTACAGAGACATCGCTTCTGCGGTTCATATCGATGTTATTCTTGGCCACTATAGGGCTTACCACACCAGCATAAACCGTGCCATCCACATGGGATTTTATGGAATTATCATCAAAGGCGGACAGAATAATATCCTCGGTGGTGGCTGACTTTTCATTGCTTAAAAAGGCCCCACTGTCTACATTAACCTTGTTATTTACATTAATATCCAGCTCGCTTACTGCGTCAGTTACCACAACAGCACCGCCACCCTTGGCCTGCACCAGATTTGTCAGGTCATTCTTGGAGGAGGCAACATACTCCTGCAGATTGTCAGTGATAATTTTCGCATTTTTGCCAATGTTGATTGCGCTGGTTTCCGTAAGATTTACTAGGCTGCGCAGACGGTTACCTGAAATAACACCGCCAAAATGGTCTTTCAATGTATAGGTCTGCACATCCTTATTACCCTTGGAATCAGTATCATCATAGGCACCGGTGATAACCGTATTATCAGTACCTACATGGATGCGGTCGCTGGTGATCTCCGTGTTATCCGCTACGGTAGCCTTGGTGGTAGTGGTGATGGTATTATCCACACTGGTACCGCCCACGCCGGCTACGCCACCATGACCTTCTGAGGCCGTAAGACGCGTTTCATCCTTTTGAGAAGCAATAAGCCAAACATCATTCTGGACATTCCATTTGCCACTGAGCGTGCTGGTGACATTGTTGGTGGATTTGTTGTCCACATGAGCCCCCACATAGCCCACGATACCGCCGCCACCGGCGTCAGCAAAGGCCTTGCCAGTATTATCGCCATAGGTGTTAATCTGCAGGCTGTTGAGCTTTGTTTGTTCATTTTTACCATTGAGGGTGCTTTCCATGGTTTCAGTGCCACTGATGTCTGCACTGGTATTGCCCACGGCTACGGCACCGGCAGTCACACCATAGATATAGGCTTTGCGGTCCACATGGGACTGATTGTTCAACATAAGGTCAGTATTGTCATCAAAGGTGCTGTTGGACACATTGACCTTGCCTACGGCCTCAGTGGTCAACGTCACCAAATCTGGGGCCACAGCCACAGCAGAGATATTATGTCCCTTTACGTTGCCCTCCAGAGTACGGCCGTTGGCATTGCCCAGCATAGAGGTGAACTCCACTTTATTTGCGTTGAAGCTGCCACCTGCTACATTGACCTCTGCCCCCATGTTCATGACGCCCTTACCCCGCATGCGGCTTACGCCGAGAAGGGATACAGCCGTATTCCCTGCACTGAGCTTGGCAGTAGTATCATTGATTGCACCCAAATGAAACGCCTCAGCAGTGAATTTACTGGTCGTTCCGTTGATTTGGGCCGTTGCGTTCCCTTTGATTATTTTTCCGTTTTTGTCCTTTTCCCCATCCTCGATGGTGGCATGGTTCACTGCCACATTTACGCCACCAACGCCGACGCCCTGGGTATGGGCCTCAAGGGCATTGACTTTCATGGCATCAATGGTGATATTTTTAGTGGCGGAAACATTATTGGCACCGCCCAGAGTTACCCCAACATTGCTGTAGTTTTCCACGCTGGCAAAGGTGGTAGTTACATTAGCCGCTGCAACACCCACGCTGAGAATTTCGGCTGTATGCTTGCTCTCGTCCTTTGCATTGATAGTAACGTTCTCCGTGCTCTTGATGGTGCTGTCTGTAATATCTACATCTGTAGCTCCCTTGTTCACGATACCGGCGTAGCCAACGCCTACACCGCCTAATCCACCTACGGTAACTGCGGTTACTTCAACTTTGGAACCGTCACCCGCTTGGGTCTGCAAGGCTTCAACATTGATATTCTTACCCGTCATATGGGCGTTGTTCATGGTTACGTCAGTGTCATAGTTAGTATGGATGATGATGTCCGACACATTAACAGATGCGGCACCACCCACAGTGACGCCCACATTTTTCGCGGAAATATCGCTGGTATCCTTTGCCGTAACATTAATATCATTCACTGCTGACAGGGTAGCTCCGTCGACTCCGGTATGGACCCCCTGCTTATTGGTATCAGGTGTAGCAAGACTTATCTGAACATTCTTTGCCCCTTGTAGGTCGCTGTCATTGGCACTCAGACCGAAGAACTTCGCTCCAGTACCAAGTGCACCTTTCGCCTCGTTTACACCACTTACATGTACGACCTTACCACTGTCGTCCTTCGTGTCATACCCTTTCAACTGCTTGTTGATTTCATTTTTAGTGGTGTCGGCTATGCCGGTTGACTTGTTATTCTCATCTTTTGCACTAGAAAGCTGGGCATCGGTGATGCCCTTGTTGATGGAGGTAACCGCAACGTTGACCCCTACGCCGACACCGCCAGCACCAACACCAGTCACCTGACTGTCAAAGCTGCGGGTTTCATTTGCTTTCACGTCGATAGCATTCGCTGCCGTAGCAGTGCCACCTATCACATGGGCACTGGTGCTACTGTTGATATTATTCAGGGCAACAGCCACGCCAGCACCTGCCAAGCCTCCGGCCCCCACACCGCCAATGGAGGTTGCTGTCAGCTTATCTGTGGCCTTCATTGTGAAATCATACGCCTTCAAAGTGCTATTAGTCACCAGAGCCGCTGTCTCGCTGGTAGTGTTGTGAATGTCCACATTGGCTGCCAGTGCCCCACCGAGACCGATAGCAAGGCTAGCTGTGACGAGGGTTTCTTTCCAGTTGTTTTCGTTATTCGCCAGAACAGAGATATTCTTTCCGGCAGTGCTCTCCTTCGCCTTCAGGTCACTGGATGCCACCTCCGCCTTAACGGTGGAAGTATCGTCCATAACGGATACACCAGCCCCTGCAGCCCCGGCAGCATAGCCGCCAGCTGCGCTTACCGAAATATTTTGCGTATAGTTATTGCCCAAATGCTCTGCTTTAACTTCTGCCGTGCCGTCAAAAATTGCATTCATGTTTTTCAATAAAGCATTGACGGTACTGGTATTTTTATGCCGCATGATGCTGTCGCCGGAGGCAACACCTGCCGTGGCGGCTACTCCTGCTGCCGCAGCAAAGGACAGACTGGAGGAACCATGCTTGGCAATGGCATCCACAGTCAGATTTTTGGCGTACAGGTTCTTCTTGGAGGATGCAGAAATCTCCGCTTCCGTCCACCGAGCCAAGGTCTCCCAGTTTGCAGATACACCAACAGAAACCCCTGCTGTTGACGCTGCACCCACTGATGGCGTGCCGGTAAAGGAGCCCAAATTGCTGTAGTCCACAGCATTAACATTTACATTTGACGCATTACCATTGGAATTAATGTCAGTATCCTGAATTTTAGCCGTAGTGGAACTCTTTTTGTCTTTTTCTCCCTGAATGTAATTGAGGTTCACCGTACCTGCCAGATTGACACCTACACTGCCTGAAGCCGCCACACCACCGGAGGACATTTGGGAAATTATGGTATGGGTGGCAGAGCTGTCCACCACGATGCCGGTTTTTTGTTCTTCAGTACGGTTTTCGCTGAGTTTTTCCCTGTCCGTGGAGAGGTCTATATTTTCCGTGGTAAAGAGATTATCATCCTGCGGCCTGGTCACCGAGATATTGCCAACGTCTTTAGCTGCAAGTGAACCACCGCTCACCAGCGCGTTAGTATTGCCTGTGATTTTGTTGATGGACACAGCTGCTCCAAGGCCCACCTTGGTATTAGCCCCAATGGCAAAGCCCCCGGCGAAATTGTAAAGACGGTCATCGCTTTGTGCCACTGCACCCACACTGCTATTCGATGTTATATTTTGGTTCTTGATGGTGGCTTCGACGTCGTTATCAATGTAATTGTAACTGCCGGAACCAGCAAAAGCTACCTGACCACCGACACCTATGAGTCCACCTACACCTACAGAATGGATGTCCCCATCACCGGTGGCCCGTACCTGGGTAAGTCCGGCATTGACTGTGGTAATCTTCCCATCATCCGTAGCCATTTCCGCCTTGGTATCCTGATTCATGCGGTTGATGGCAACACCGGCAGCCCCCTTCACCTGAGATCCTATAGACACACTGCCACCGACACCAACGGTGTTAATCTTGCTCTTGGTGTCAGCTGTAACAGTAATGGCTGGATTCTTAGCAGAGTCATTTGCGTTAATGTTGGTATTGTTCAGAGCAGCAAAGCTGTCCTTGTACATATCTGAAACAGCGGCCCCGCCCTGAAGGTTGAAGAAGTTTTTGCCCCAGTCCACGCCAAAGCCAGCCCCTACAGTGATAATGCGGGACTTTTCCGTATCATTTCCCTCGGTCTTGCTGTCCTTGGTAGATACTTCAATTTTTCCATTATTAGTGGTGGTAATATCGGCATGATTGATTTCGGCACGAATTCTCTCCTTATTGTTGGAGGAGCCGATAGAAGAATATGCTACAGCACCGCCTACACCGACCTTTTTACCACCTACGGACACGCTGCCAGCCACAGTGGTTCTCTTCGACAGCTCCTCAGCCGAAACGGAAAGGTCACTTACATTGTTCAGCTTGGTATTTTCACCAGTGGTCTTGCCGTCGATGACACTCTCTGTATTGCTAACGCCCTTATTAATGGCCACTGTTCCTACAGCACCAGCGAAGGATTGACTAAAATTCACATCAATACCGCCGGCCACAGCCAAGGTCTTGCCCGTGCTGGTGGCTGCCAGCTTAACGGAGTTAGCTCCATCCTTTAATGTGATATCATTGCCCGTCAGATAAGCTCCGGTAGTGTTGTTGAGGGAATTATAGGCCAAAGACAGTCCCAGGGCCATACCCTTGCCACCGGCTACCTCACCGGCAATATTAATGATAGAGGCCTCGTTCTGTGCCTTTTCACTGATGTTTTTGCCCGTGATAATATTGTCCGCAAAAGTCACCTTGGTATCATTATTGAGATCGTTCCAGCTACCGGAACCGGCTCCGTTGAAGGTCTTGCCACCAATGGCTACACCTGCTCCCACGGAAACGATAGTCGCATCGCTGGCCGCCTCACCACTGACTGTATCCGCCGTAATGGTGGAGCCTTTAATATCAGCGGCGATGTCATTCTTCACATAGTTATAGGCAATACCTGCCCCGGCCCCAACGTTCTCGTTCCAGCCCCCGCCCATGGCGGCGGTAATGGTGAGGCTGTGATTTTTGCCCAGCTCGGCCTTGGCATCATCCTCGTCCTTGGCAGCATCCCCGGCAATCTTGCCCTCATCGGTAGCATTGTTATCATCATCCAAAGAAGAGGCCGCACTTCTCTTATCGAGATAGCTCTCCCCTGTGGTATCAAGGCCCATGTCACCCAAGGCTTGCTTGTTGTCCTTCTGGGTCTGCGCTTCCTTATCTAGGGCAGAGCTCGCCTGGGTCTTGAGCTGTGTCCTTATTTGAGTCTGTGTACTATCATTGATTGAAGCATAGCTTTTAGTAGTGTCGATGCTGTTCGGATTTGTGCCAATACTGCTGTCAATCTTATTATCCAGCTTTGTCTTTTCGTCACTGAGCTGGGTATCGCTCTTTACAACAGGGACTTCCCCTGCCTTAACATTAACGGCACTGTCCGTCAGGCCCGTTACTGTTGCGTCATCAATATAGGCATGGGTGTTATTCCTGGTACTGCCATAAGCGAAAGCCCCCTCGAAGCCATAGCCACCTTTAGTGCCGGCCAAAGCTCCGTTAATCTGGGTGGTACCCTTCTGGGCCTCCACATCCATCGATGAGAAGACAGTATAATTGCCTCCTATGATGCCACTGGACAGATTATTTTCCAAATTACTGATGGCCACGGCACCGCCAAAGCCAACATTTTTATTGGCACCACTGCCACTTATTCCTGAAAGTCCTCCCGCAATCTGGAAGTCCGTTCCGGTGGCCTTATTGGCAACCGAAGCTCCCATGATATTATTGTTAAGCATAAGGGCATGGATATCCTGTTTCGCCCGATTATAATAAACTACGCCAGCGCCGTTGATATTGGTGCCGTTGCCACTGGCAGTGCTAACCCCCATACCCGCTGCCACTTCAATGCCAATCTTGGTGGCTGAGTTGGACACCATAAGGGCCATTGGCATATCGGTATTTCTGATGAGAGAATCCACATCCCGATTGGAGCTGTTCATGGCAAAGGTGCCGCCAATGCCCACCTTGGCCCCGGAGCTATCCGCCTTCGCAGAATGCTTGATATTGGTGCCACCCATGGTAACTGAGCCCAGGAAATCCGTAGCAGAAAGGGAAACAGCCGCTACTGGTGCTGGCTCATTATCTGTCCCGTTATTTACTGTTACATTGTCCAATACAGCATCCGTCCGTCCACCAAGGAATGTCAAAGCTACGCTGCCCTCAATACCGATAGATGCCCCGGCACTGGTATGGGACCCGGCAGCAGGAGCTGCGCCTTCGTCTGCACTATTATTAGTCCCCTCCGGATCTGCCGCTCTGCTGGCTTCCCCCATTGCTCCTGTTGCGTTAGGAGCCGCACTTTCATTCTGGGAGGTTACATCATGGTTCTTCTTATCCTCTTGAGTGTTTTCCAGATTTTCCGTGTTGTTCTTGGCTTCATTGGCACCCTCTGTGCCCTGTTTGGACCACTTAGTCCACTTTTCAGAATCCTTCCGGCTATTTTCGTCTCCATCATTTGAGGAGGACGAAACCACCTTGGCCTTGGCATCGTTTTGAATCATGCCGGTAGTGATGGCCGCACCGACCAGCCCACCCGTAGTAATATTGCCCTTCGTGCCGTCAGCAGTTTTGTTGCCCAGCTTTCCGGCCAACGTATCCCCGGCAATGCTCCGCGCCAGGGCCCCATCCTCGTATATTTTCTTGGCAGCCTTTTCCGCATCCGTAGTATCCCCCGTAGGCGCAGTAATACCACTGCCATTATCGCTGATCATGGCAAGACTGTTTACGTCATAATTTACAATTCCAACACCAATACCAAAAGCCTTGGCACCGTTTTGTCCCGTGGATTCGCTGCGGGCAGAATTATCAATGTTGGTAGAATTGGTGGTGGTAATGGTGGCTAAGCCAGTGGTGATGTTACTCTCATCGTCCAAGGACACCACGCTGTTGCTGTCACCGTAGGAAAGGGCCACCATGCCGGAAACGCCGATGGAATCCCCTTTACCCGCATTTTTGACCTGGTTTTTCAGCTCCATGGTGTTGTCGGTCGAGGCCTCGAAGGACTCTGTCCCTTGAATTTCTGCCCCTTTACCTGCCACAACCAGAGCGTTGCCGCTGATATTCTGGAGACCAACTGTGGCCCCAATGCCCACCTTGCCATTTTCTTCCGTTGCGCCGTAAGTACCTCCGGCGTTGGTAGTAGCGTCGGCAGACAGCTTTACGGAGGAGCCATCCACATGGCCCTTCTGCCCTACAAGAACAATAGCGTTATTCTTCAAGGTATTAATACCCACCGAGCCGTCCAGGGTAAACTTGGACGGAGTATCGTTTTCTGCAGTACCTTTGGCACTAACATTGTAGGACAGGGTACTGGTCTTTTCTTCAGTCTCGGTCTTTTTATATTTTCCCATGCCGGCAGAAGCATCCAAGGATACAACTTCACCCTTGATTTGGGCAGACTTATCCCCTTCGTTATCCAGCACAATTGTTGCAGCGTTCTTCACGTTGCTCACCAAAACTGCCGCACCGATTTGTGCGTTGGCGTTGGCCTGGGTATTCTTTACTGTAAATCCAAGACTGGACTCATTGTCTTTGGTGGCCGTCATAAGAGAATCAGCCGTCATCTTAACCGAGCCATCTACATTATCTGATACCTTGGTAGCCGTAATAGCTGCATTCTTCCCAATAGTGATATTGGCATCGTTTGTATTAGAAACAACACCTACGGCTGCGCCAAGACCAAAGGCAGAGTTCTTCTTTCCATTGTCGCCACCCTCATTGGTGCCCTCCACCTTGTCCTTGACGTCCTTAATGCCACCCTTGCCATCTGTTCCAGCGGCATCCTTGGTCTTTTCATCATTAGTGTCAACATTGGCATCCTTGACTACCTTGGTCGGGTCAATGGACTTTTTCTCGCTGTTCTTCTCATCTTCGGATTTAACCTTATTCTTTTCCCCATTAGCCGCAGTATCGTCTTCGTTCTGCTGATTACTGTCAGCCTGGGCTGTTTCCTTCTTGGTGGAAGCATCTGATTTAGCTTCATTATCCACCGTCAGCTTTATTCCGGTGGTATTATTAGCGGCCTTTATGTCCACTGCTCCGGCATTAATGGAGCGTTCCATTATCACGTCAGCGGTGGTATCATAGTTGACCACACCTACATTGGAAACCACATAACTGGTTGGACCCACGGCATTTACATCAACATTGATGTTACTGGTAGTGTCAGCGTCGATGGACACCTTGCCCTTAGTCGCCGTCAGAGCCGTTGCCCCCGCCGTAGGAGCATTCACTGTTACCTTCGACTTGGTGTCACCAGTCAAGACTGCCACACCCACGGCTACGGAGGTATTTGCTCCGCCACCGGCGGTTGCAGAAAGCTTAGCTGTGGTATCAGCATTGGCGGAAATCTTAATACCCTCCCCAGTGTCAGAATTTACTCCATTAGCCGTCAGATTGCCGTCGATAACCACGTCTGCCGTATTATAAACACGGGAAATTGCCACGGCAGCCACTGGCATTGCGGAAGTGTTCTCCACCGTATTGCCATTGCTGTCCTTGCCCTGGGAAGGCACAGCAACTGATTGCTTTATCTCCACCTTGGAGGTGGCGGCAATGTCGATATTTTTACCCGTTATAGTGCTATTTTCGCCGATGTTTACGGAGGATTTATTCTTCTTGTTGGAGTAGTTCACAAAGAGATACTTGTTGGCTCCGGCTTCTTTGGCTGCCAGTTTATCTATAACGCCATCAAGCATTGTTTTGTCATCCCCAAGGATAACCCCCTTCAAGGTGTTGGTCAGGGTCATTGGGGTGCTGTCCTCATAGGTGCTGGTGCTTTCTGCTGTAAGCATAACTGCCCCGTCACTGCTGGTAATCTGAACACCATTAGTATTGGCATCCTTACCAATATTTATGGCAGCCGAAAGATCCGTTGAGCGTTCACTCCAACGGATAGCATTGGCCACTTCCTTATCCTGGCCATTGGTGTCCTTTTCGATTTTGGTATCCTTGACAGTAGATGTCTGCTTGGCGGTCAGGATAATGTCGCCACCAGAACCTTGGGAGGCAGTGAGGCCATTAAGGCCTGCATTTGTCGCCCCGGTATTTACCAAATTAGTGAAATCCAAATCCTTTGTGCTCTGAATCTTGGCCCCATCGTTAATGTTTATGATACCCGCACCCAGCATTACACCACTGTGAGTGTTGATTTGTCCCTTTACGTCAATGCTCTTGTCATTGGCATAGGAACCGGCTTTGATGATATCAATGGCCGCCAAGGTGATATCAGTACCAGCATTTGCAGAATTATATAATTTGTCGAAATCCACCTTGTTTGCCACAATGCCAGTAAACTGGCCGGCATTAATTACACCGCTGGCGCCAACTGCAATTCCATCAGGGCTTAAGAACATGAGATGTCCGCCAATTTTCCCGTCTTTCACAGCATTGACAATACCATTTATATTGATTTGGCTGTTTACCAAATTGGCTAGGGTACCTGCATTGTCAAAATTAAGGTTGGCAATACTCCCTGCGTCAAGGCTGAACGCAGAAAAGCGATTATATGCAAAATCGCCACTGACCATTTGCGGGTCGATGTTATATACATTATCTACCTGATGTATTTTAGCTGCATCACCTGCATCCTTTGGCGTTATTGTTGTTGCCTCAACATCCATAGGATATAGGAAAATACCCGTTGCAATAGCCAGGGAGGCAAGAACCAGGCGAGGCCCCATTTCACTAGTCGTAACCTCAGTCTTCTTACCGTTTCGTTTCATAATGTTGTATACGTATGCCATAGTAATCACCTTCCTATTAGCACTTGAACTAACAAAGGAGTTGCAAGCGATTATCAATTAAAAGGTGGCAGACAGGCTAAAATCAACCCTTGCACCACTTATTTTATTGTTATAAAAATCCTTCTTTAATGGAAAGCCCAAGGTCAATGTGCCATACACATTCTTGTATCTGGCCTCAAAGCCAATACCGGCACTCATCAGTGTCCGATGCTCTGGTGCCGTCTCCCCACTTACAGTACCCCAATCAAAGAACGGGAAAAAGTAAAAGCGTTTTTCCTTATCCATTGGAATGTGGTATTCGATAGCGGCTGTCAGCCCCTTTTCTCCGCCTATGAAGCCTTCCTCATAGCCGCGAACACTGTTTACGCCACCAATGAAGAAGCGGTCCGAGGCACCAAGGTACTTGTCGGATGTAAACTGCCCATCCAACCTGACCTGCAAAAACTGGCCGGATTTATAACGGTTCTGCCAAAATGAATTGAGACGATATATTTTTGCTGTATCCGATCTTCCATTGATATCACTCCTTTTGGCAAATACAAAAGAATGCTTATGATAAAATACACTATTAGTTCCATAATGAGTGAAGGATACATAAGGAATAAACCGATTTATTTTATCATCCACCCAAGGCACCACCAGGCCGGTTCCATGGCCAAGCTCAGTTTTTGCCGTCTGATGGACGTATTGCAGGCCTGCTTCATGGCGGGAGCTTTCCGTCACACTAAAGGGTATCTGCCAGGTCAAAGAGAAGGAACTGGATTTACCCTGCACACCCAAGGGTCTAAGCTCACCATTAACAACCTCCGTATTGTTGCCGGCATAATCAAATAATAGCTTCATTCCTTTATTGGAAATCGGAAAGCTATAGCCCAGGGACCAGGCCTTGGTTCCCTGACTTCTAAGAAAGCTTGCCCGAAGCATATCCCGATGCCCCGTCAAGCTCCTCATATTATAGAAAATCCCCTGACGCCAGCGACCGCTGGATTCGTAGCCATCGTTATCAGTGTAAAGGGTTATGCTCTGATTTTTAGGCTCAAAGGCAACTATCTCATAGTCAGTGGTATTTTCCGCTGTACCAGGCTTCATCACTATCCTAAGCTGAATGTCATTAGTACCATGGAACCAGCGTAAATCTCGGTTCAGCTTGTCAGTATTGGCAATCTCACCAGTCTTTAGCCCAAGGCGATTAAGAATGTATCCATTGGTGGTGTGATTATTTCCCGTGATGGTAACATTTCCGGTCTTGCCCTCGACAAGCTGGATTTCTACAACTCCCTCATGAATGGTTTGGGGTGGAAGCACTGCGCCACAGGTCATGTAGCCCTTTTCCTTATATAGCTCCGTAATACGCTCCGCCATCTCCCGCAAATCCTTCAAGGTAATCTGCCTGCCGATGTAAGTATCAGCAACGGTTTGGATTTCGTCCGATGTCAATATTTCTGAGGTGTTCCAATTCACCCTTTTTAATTCAAAGCGTACTTCTGTAACAGCATCATCTGCTGGAGGTGCATCCTCCTTTTCTACCTTATTTTCCCTTGCAGCCTCGTCCTCAGCTATCTGTTCAAGAATACGCTCACGTTCCATGTCCCTGCGGTCACGTTCTATCTGTGCGCCGGCATCATATCCCCCCATGGATTCCGCTGAAACAGTTGCATTACTTCCCGCAATAACCCAAAGTGCAAGCGCGTAACAAATCATTTTAGATGTCTTTACCATATTAATCCCCTCTATTACAACAATCTATTAATAGGCACTCCTCTTATTATTTTTATCGTAAATTCAGCACTTTAATTTTAATCCCGGTTCATTGGGTCACACTTTTTATATACCTCTCCCTATATTAATATACGATGAAGGAAAGAAACTATTACATAAAAACACCGGAACAAATTGCTCAATGCAATCTGCTCCGGTGTTTTGTCACCTGTTTAAAATTCTATTCCTTTTTGTGCCTTGATTCCTTTTTGATACGGATGCTTTATCAGCTTCATTTCCGTAACCAAATCAGCCATATCTATGATTTCTTCCCGGGCATCACGTCCGGTCAGCACCACATGAACATCATCCGGACGATGGGACAGCAGCTCCTGTACCTCATCAACCCTAATAAGCTCAAACTTCACCGCATAATTAATTTCATCCAGAATTATCAAATCATAATTACCTGATTCAAGAGCTTCCCGGGCTGCCTGTAACGCCTCATGGGCTGCCTCAATATGCTCTGCCTTATCATCGGTTTTTCGTTGAAAGCCCTTACCCAGACGTCTCAGCTCGATACGGCCGTCAATTTCTTCCAGCTTTTTGATGGTTTCCATCTCGCCGTATTTCCAGCCACCTTTTATGAATTGCAGAATGAGAACCCGAAGTCCATCACCCCAGGCCCGTACAGCAAGGCCAAGGGCGGCGGTAGTTTTCCCCTTGCCATTTCCCGTATGAACGATAATTAAGCCATTTTTTTCTTCCATAGCTTCTTCTCCACTCTGTTAAAAACGTGAATATACAGTCCCACAATTACAAATACAGTAACACTCCAGCTTATTGGATACACCGCCATCAGCACCTCAAAGGTTGGGTACTCTGCAAAGATGGTATAAACGTAAAAAATACGGAACACGCAAACTCCCAGCATACAGGCAATGGCCGGAACCAGTGAATAGCCCACACCACGCATGGCTCCACTAAGGGTTTCAATAAATATATTAATTACCTCAAAGGTAAGAATATACCGGATACGTATTGCAGCGTATTCCAAAACTGCCGGATCGGCCGTAAATATCTCCGATAAAGGATAGGCAAATACTGAGAACGCAATACTAACAGATCCTGTAATAAGAGTACTGATACCAAGGGTTACCTTTATGACCCTACGGCAACGGGCAATATTCTTGGCACCATAATTCTGCCCCACAAAGGTGGTTGCCGCCTGAGAAAAGGCCTGCAAAATAAAGAAGCCCGCAAATTCAAAGTTCAAAGCAACTGCTGTAGCAGCCACAACTTCGGCCCCCAAATTATTTAATGCCACCTGAATAATTACATTTGAAAAGGAGAACACCATGCCCTGAAAGCCTGTTGGCAAGCCCACCTTGCAAATGTGAATAAGGATAGATCTGTCCACCCACAATTTATCGAATCTTAACTGCATTGGCCCCTTTTCATTGTGAAGCCAATATATCATCAGACTGGCACTGGCACAGCTGGCCATAACCGTAGCAATAGCCACTCCTTCAACAGCCATACCCAATTGGGTGACAAAAAACAAATTCAGCAGCACGTTGATTGTTCCCGCACATAGCATAGCATAAAGCGGACGCTTGGTATCTCCCTTGGCCCTTAAAAGTGAGGCGCCAAAGTTATACACCAGCATAATCGGTACGCCCCCCATTAAAATGCGGAGATACAACACCGCCTGCTCCATAATACCCTCAGGGGTATCAACCATGCGCAAAATTTCAGGAGCAAAAAACACACCGAAAATGGCCAGCACAATACCGCTGGTAACGGCCAACACAATGGATGTGTGAATGGTCTTTTTTATGCGCAGATAATCTTTGGACCCTATACGCATGGCGCAGACAACATTTGCACCAATTGAAAGACCGATAACCAGGTTCAGCATAAGATTGATGACAATGGCATTGGCACCAACTGCGGCCAAGGCTTCCTTGCCCACAAACTGACCTACCACAGCAACATCTGTCGCGTTAAACAGCTGCTGCATAATACTGGTACAGGCAAGTGGGATGGCAAATTTCAAAATTTTATCCCAGATGCTGCCCTCCAGCATATTTATACTTCCTAAAGCCAAATTACTTCTCTTCCTTTAAATGTTCTTCAAGCTTATCCATAATTTCAAAGGCCTGATCCTCGGTTACAAGGATTTCCCGTGGCTTGCTGCCCTGTGGCGGTCCCACAATTTTTAGCTGCTCCATGGTATCAAGGAGTCTGCCAGCCCGGGTAAAGCCAATGTGATAACGACGCTGGAAGCTGGAGGCAGAAGCATTACCGGTCTGCATAACCAGCTCTACGGCCTGACGCAGTAATTCATCAACACTGCTCTTTACCTTGGTATTGTCGCTTTCACCACCGTCGGCCTCCTGTTCAGCCTTATTTGTAAAATCAATAATCTCCTGATTAATTTCCAGCTTATGGCCCTGCTGTTTGATGCGCTCAACTAACAATTCCACATCAGCATCGCTGACAAAAGCGCCCTGAACGCGGGTAGCCTTTGGCTCGGTCTGAGGCTTAAAGAGCATATCGCCCTTACCAAGCAGCTTTTCTGCTCCAGCAGAATCCAAAATAGTTCTGGAATCAATCTGAGAGGTAACAGCAAAGGATATTCTGGACGGAATGTTAGCCTTAATAACACCTGTAATAACGTTTACAGAAGGACGCTGGGTTGCCAATACCAGATAAATACCGGCTGCACGGGCCTTTTGGGCCAGACGGCAGATGGCATCCTCCACATCGTGAGGTGCCACCATCATCAGGTCAGCCAGCTCATCAATGATGATAACTACTGAGGACATCTGCTTGTCCTTTTCCTCAGCATAATACTTGTTATAGGTCTCAATGTTCTTAACCCCGGCCTGGGCAATGAGGCCATAGCGCTTTTCCATCTCCTGAACGGCCCAATTAAGTACAGAGGCAGCCTTACGGGCATCAGTAACTACTGGAACCATCAAATGAGGAATATCGTTATAAACTGACAGCTCCACCATTTTAGGGTCAATCATGATAAACTTGACCTCATCCGGCTTTGCCTTAAAGAGAATACTGGTAACAATGGTGTTGATACATACAGATTTACCGGAACCGGTGGCACCGGCAACAAGTAAATGTGGCATATCCGCCAAATTCCCGAAAATAGCCTTACCGCTGATATCCTTACCAAATCCCACTGTCAGCTTTGATTTTGCCTCTTCAAAGGCCGGATTTTCCAATACCTCGCGAAGAGGAACGCTTTCCAGCTTGCGATTTGGCACCTCAATACCAATGGTGGAACGGTTCGGAATTTGCTCAATGCGCACAGATGTAGCTGCCATACTGAGGGCAATATCATCAGCAAGGCCTGTGAGCTTGTTGACTTTTACGCCAGGAGCCAGCTTAACCTCATAACGGGTAACGGCCGGACCATGGGTTGCTCCTAAAATGGTGGCATTTACCTTAAAATCCTTCAGGGTCTGGGCCAGGACCTTGGCCTTGGACTGTATTTCAGCCTCCAGCTTATCGTCCTTTTCCTTCACGACTTCCTTTAAAACATCCTTAACATCGGGAACTTCGTAAGGAGGCAATTCCACCTTTTCCTCCTCGGACTGCATCTGAGCACTTAATGCTGCCGCCTGGGCCAGTTTGTCAACCTCCTCAGCTGCAGCTGCTGCCCCAGCGGCCTTGGCTGTCTCGAGGGCAACTGCCTTTCCAGCAACATCAGCAGCAATATCCTCCTCATCTTCCGGGAGGCTCTGAGTAAAGGATGACTCTCCTTCATGGTCGGAGCTGAAATCAATCTTAAAGTCGCTGTCTACACTGTTGTCAGCTTCACCAGAATCAGCTTCATTGGAATCGGCTTCATCAGAATCAGAGATTTCCTCCTCATCCTCCTCGAAATCAGTTCCCTCAAAGCTGAAGGTTTCTGATTTTTCCTCCTCATCAGGCTCATCTTCCTCGTTAAGAAGATCATCAATGGAGGCCACTATCATCGGATCAGTATCATCCTCATCAGGTTCGTCAGCTGGTTCCAAAACAGTTTCCGTGCTTTCTTCGATTTCACTGACTTTTACTGTTTCAGACACATTCTCCCGTTGCTCCACAAGGAAATCCAAATCTTCCTCAGATTCCGGGGTATCTACCTTGAGGATGTTATCTTCCTCATCGTCAAAATCCGCATCCAAATTACCCTTTAACCGCCAATTGTCAAAGGTTCTTTTTCCCACCTTATTGGTGTGTATATTCTTATAGCCTGACGTATCAAGCTTTTTTAGATTTCTGTCCAAATTGCCTGCTGCTTTGTAGGCAAATTCACTGATATATTCTCCCCTATCGGAAGCAGTAGTTATTGAAGTTGTACCGGCCGCACCGTTTCCGCTCATATCCGGACTGTCAAACATGGCTTCATAAAGGCCTGTGCCGGTGCTCTGTGCCTCATTATTCACAGGCTCATGAGCAGGAATATTATTAACATACGGATTATCAAAAGGCTGCTGATTTGCCTTTGGAGAAGGTGCTTGCCAGGATGGGGCATTATCTCCCTTATTTAACTGAATAATTGGTTCAATATCTCCTGAGCCTTCCCCTATAGGAGAAACTGCCATGCTATACGAGGTGGCAGTGTTGTATCCCTGTCCATCCATATCCGGACCATCCATAAAGGAATCATCTCTGGTTTGGTCATAGAAGGAATTACGGCTCTTAAATTTCTGCACCTGTTCCTCCACATGGTTCTGAACCTTATTACCTACCTTACTTCCTACGGATTTGGCATTATCATATACCACCTCTGCCATATCCACGGCTACATCAGCGCCCTTTTCTGACACTGCCTTGGTGTTAAGAATTCCCTGTGCCAGAGACCATGGAGTAGCCAGTAAAATGGAACCGATAATAGCAGCAATAAACACGATAACAGTGCCCGCATTGCCCAATGGCTTATGCAAAATAAAGGCCAGTACCCCACCCATCAGGCCACCGCCTTCGGCCAGACTGGTTGGCAATATCTCAGAGCCAATTGGAATAACCATGTGATGGTATAACCCCAACAGGGAAATAAGAAGCAGCACTACGCCAATGGAGGTCTTATTAAAGCCCACCCTCTTATGCTTCATAATATTATAGCCACCCACTACCACAAACAGCAGGGCTGTTACCGCCGAACCAATGCCAAAGAAATACTTTAAAAAGCTGGCTACATAATGACCTATATAGCCCACATTTAAGCCAGCCAAACCGCACAGGGCAATTAGGCCAAAGGCCACAAACAAAACACCTATTATCTCAAATTTCCTGGTAGAAGGCTCTGTATCCACAACCTCTGTTTCAGGGCTCTTTTTTGTGGTAGTTTTCTTATTCTTAGCTTTATTTTTAGTATCCTTTTTCTCCTTCTCTTTGGAGGAGCGTTTAGTTACCTTTTTCTGCAAAATTTTCACCTCATGAAATGAATACGTCAGCATCAAATTTATTTGAAACACTAGTTTATAGTATAACAAAATCAGGCAAATAATAAAAGGCTTGAGAATATATCTCAAGCCTTACCCCTTATATTACGGTCTTTTTACAAATATTTAACTCCCGCCTGTATAACGAGCTTTAAGATGTCCCCCACCTCTTTAGGTGGGGGAAAACAAACTACAACAGCTGGTGAGCATATCTCCCTGCTCGTTGAAACGCTAATTGGAAGATTTTTGTTCTAAAGAAGAAAAATTTGAACAATGGCGTTATAAAAGTTAAATAGCCCTTTTGTAGTTTTTCAACTGATAAATTCCCGTAGGTAATGGCAGCTTATCATAGGTATTCCTAATGATTGCATGGAGGACCGCTTTTCGTGCAATACTGGTTTCGGGCTTGCGCCATTCCTCATAAAGCTTGTGGGTAACGTGATATGCTTTCAGCGTTTCCCGGGAATGAATCTGTATTTCAAAGGTCTGGCCGGATGGACTCAGAACGTTAAGATGAACCGACTTATATCGACCTTTATGGTTAAGATATTTATTGTCGATTTGATATAGAATGTACTCCTTTTCCTCAAGAAGTAACACCGTCTTACGAACCTTATCAGCCATTTCATCATGCTGAACCAGCTCTGTATAACGAACCAGGTCGCCTAATTCAGCCACATAAGCATAATCCTGCTTTGGGACTTCACCTGACAGCAGAGCCGCATTAGTAAGGCGTTCAATTTTTTTCTTTATGCTGGAGGCTGTTTTAATTGAATACTCCAACCCCACCATGGTAGTATTCAATTTATTGGCTATATCCAACATATCCTTGGTAATATATGGTTCCTTGGCTATGGCCATATTGTAAATCATCTGGGCCCGAGGCTGACATCCCGCTATAATATTATCCAGGGCTGCAGCACTACCGGAAACTACACCTTTATCAACGACATTACATAATGGCATTGATAAATTGTTCGTATTTGCATAAATCAATTCTTTCATCTTTTCACCCCTATTTGATCGCAGATGATTTTCCCTTTTCATCATTACATACGGACAGTATAGAGATGTATTACATAAGATTTGATTAAAATTAAATTATATTTCACTTAAAAATTATCCCAGCCACCTAATGATGACTGGGACATTTTTTAATCATTCTTTACGTTCTGTAATAGCTTCTGCTTTCTTCTTAAATCTTTCTGTCAGCCATACTACGCAGCAATAGAGTACAGGAATAAGGAATATTCCCAAACAGGTGGCAAACAACATACCACCTACTACTGCTGTACCCATACTGTTTCTGGCGGCAGCACCGGCGCCGCTTGCCAAAGCCAGTGGCAGACAGCCGATGATAAAGGCCAGAGAGGTCATAAGTATTGGACGAAGTCTGAGTCCTGCTGCTTCAATGGTAGCCTTTACAGGCTCCATTCCAGCATCCACACGTACCTTGGCGAACTCTACTATAAGAATGGCATTCTTGGCCGCCAACCCCATAAGCATGATAACACCAATCTGCATATAAACACTGTTTTGAAGTCCAGGATTTAAATATCCAAAAAAGGCTTCGGTATAAAGCAGCGTGAATTGAACAAAGAAAGCACCAAAAAGTCCCGTTGGAACTGTAAGCAATACGGAGAATGGTACACTCCAGCTCTCATAAAGAGCAGCCAGACAAAGGAAAACGAACACTACAGCCAGCAACATAATCTGACCAGTGGAACCGGAGGATTTCTTTTCCTCGCGGCTCTGGCCGGACCACTCAATCATAAATCCAGCCGGTGCCTTCTCCTTTACCAGCTCCTCCATGGCTGCAATGGCCTGACCAGAGCTGTAGCCATCAGCTACTGAGCCCTGAATACCAAGACTGCGGGCACCATTAAAGCGGGTAATTACAGAAGTAGAAGTGGAAAGTTTTGGTGTAAGAAGTGCATCCAGTGGAACCATGGCCCCATCCTTGTTACTTACATAACAGAATTTCAGGGCCTCTGATGCACTGCGGTATTGAACGTCAGACTGGAGCATAACCTTGTAGGTCCGTCCAAACTGTACGAAATCATTGACCTGTGTACCACCATAGTTTACTTGCAGGGCTGTAAACACATCAGAAAGATTTACGCCCATCTGTTTAACCTTTTCTCTATCGACATCATATTTGCAAATAGGAGAATCAATGGAGAAGGTACTGTACACTCTTGCCAGCTCCGGCCTCTGATTAGCAGCTACCAAAATATCCTTCAAGATAGTATCAAGCTCTTTATCCGTATGACCAGTTACATCCTGCAGCTCCATACTCCAGCCACCAACCATGCCCAAACCAGGCAGAGATGGTGGAAGGAAGCCCATGATTTGAGCCTCTGGATGATCCAAGCCCATTATATTTGCTTTACGGATGATAGAACCAATGGACAGTTCATCAGTAGTACGTTTTCCCCAGTTATCAAGACAGATAAACAAGGTGCCTGCATTGGATTTCGTACCAGATGAAAGTACATCATAACCAGAAACCTTCATGATATGTGAAATACCCGGTATATCCTTCAATTCATTAGCATAGGCATCCATAGTATCGAAGGTGCGGTTCAAGGAAGTACCCTCCGGCATGGTGACCGAAACGATGAAATAGCCCTGATCCTCATCCGGAACAAAGGTTGACGGTAGCTTCATGAAGAAAAAGCCCGCCAATACACAAATAACCAGCAATGAAATGACACCGGTTTTGGCATGGTCAATGAACCAGGCCACGCCACCCGTGTAGCGATTCTGGGTACGGTCAAACCAGTCATTGAAGCGGTCAAAGAACCTGTCCAGGAAATTTTTCTTGGCATTTGGATCATGCGGTTTCATTAATGTAGCACAAAGAGCCGGGGTAAGGGTCAATGCAATAAAGGCTGACAGTGCCATGGACACCACAATGGTCAAGGCAAACTGACGATACAGCACACCCGTTGTTCCCGAAAGGAAGGCTACCGGGATGAATACAGCCGACAGTACGAAGGCGATGGCCACTACAGGCCCCTGCACCTCATCCATGGCTTTTTCCGTAGCTTCAACAGGCCCCAAGCCATCACGTTTCATATGTGATTCTACATTTTCTATTACTACAATCGCGTCATCTACTACCAGACCTATGGCCAATACCATGGCGAACAGGGTCAGTGTATTGATTGAAAAGCCTAAAATTATAAAGCTGGCAAAGGTTCCAATAAGAGATACCGGAATAGCCAAAACTGGAATAAGAGTTGCCCGCCAGCTCTGGAGGAAGATAAATACGATGATAATAACCAGTGCCAAAGCCTCTTTAAAGGTCTGCACAACTTCACCGATGGACTCGGAAATAAATTCCGTGTTATCAACGATAGTAACATAGGTCATATCATCCGGGAATTCCTTGGCGGCTTCTTTCAGAACCTTCTTTACCTCACCGATGGTTTCCATGGCATTGGCATCATCAGTAAGCTTAATACCAAAACCAGCTGCCGGAGCACCATCAGTATCACATACTACAGAAGTATACTGAGCACCAGTCTCAATCCGTGCCACGTCCTTTAAGTATACACAGGAGCCATTGGAATTAGTCTTAATAATAATATTTCCGAATTCCTCTGGAGTTACAAGACGTCCTTCCAAATTGCCCGTATACTGCTTTTCCTGATTGGCTGGTGCCGGAAGCTGGCCTATGGTTCCAGCCGGTGCCTGTACATTTTGTTCCTTAATGGCACCTACAACCTGCGACACGGTAATACCCAATTCAGATAATTTATCAGGATTGAGCCAAATACGCATAGAATAGGTAGAGCCAAAGGTGGAAACCTCACCCACTCCAGAGATACGCTTAAGACTATCTACAATGTAGATATTGGCATAATTCATCAAAAATGTACGGCTAAAGGTACCATTTGGCGAAATCATGGAGAACATATAGGACATATCACTGGATGATTTTCTGGTGGTAACACCTGTCGCCTGTACATCAGAAGGCAAACTGGCATTGGCGATTGATACATTATTTTGTACCAATACAGAATCCATATCACCATCTGAACCCAAATTAAACCTTACATCCAGACTATATTTACCACTATCATCAGAGGTGGAAGACATATAGTCCATGCCCTGGGTACCATTTACCTGCTCCTCAATAACCTGGGCCACTGTCTGATTAATAACGCTGGCATTGGCACCAACATAGGTGGTGCTTACATTGACAGTTGGCTGGCTAATCTGAGGATACTGGGCAACTGGCAGGCTCAACCCAGCCAGTACACCCATGATAACGATTATAAGTGATATAACAATGGCGAAAATCGGGCGATGTATAAAAAATCGAGCCATAACTCCCGCCTCCTTATGACTTGTTTACAACGTCAGTTGATTCTTTCAGTGAGAAGCCCATCTCATCAGCTGTTACCATGGTAACATTGAGGTCCTTGCCGGACTGGAGATTGGTCAAGCCATCTACAATAACCGTGTCATCCTTCGTCAAACCGCTCTTGACGATGTAATAGCTGCCTACTTTTTCTCCCAATACAACCTTTTTGGATACAGATTTTCCATCATCGCCTACCACCAGCACGAAGGACTCCTCCAACAGCTGCTGAACAGAACGCTGAGGAACCAAAATTGCATTATTTGCTACTATATCCAGGATATTAACTCTGACAAACATACCCGGCAGCAATACAGCGTATGGATTGGAAAACAATGCCTTTATGGTAAGGGAGCCGGAATTATCATTGAAGGACCTGTCAGCGGCAGTAATTTTACCTTTTAACGGATATACAGAGCCATTTGACAAGGTAATGTTTACAGGAGGTGGCCCCTGAGCATCCCCCTGCTCTAATGTTCCTTCCTCCATGGCTTTGGCCAGAATATTCAAATATTCAGTTTCACTGACGCTGAACTGAGCATAAATTGGATCCAGGGAACCAATGGATACCAGCTTAGTGCTGCCAGCTGTAGCATAAGTACCCACAGCCACATCATCCACCGACAGCCGTCCGCTCATTGGTGCATAAACAATTGTATCATCCAGGTTTTCCCGGGCTTTTTGCACTGCTGCCCGTTGAGATTCAACAATAGCCTGATTGGCTGATACTTCTTCACGCTGATTGAACACTGCCTGCTCAGAAATGGCCTTGTCGGCAAATAACATCTCATCTCTGGCCAGTTCATCCTTGGCTTTTCTAAGGTCTGCCTCTGACTTATGGAGATTGGACTCAGCCTCTATAACTGCCGATTCATATTGTCTGGAATCAATTCGATATAACGGAGCGCCAGCCTGAACTTCATCGCCGCCTTTAAAATATTTCTCCATTACGCTGCCGGATACTCTGGAATGAACCTCTACATCATCAGTTCCCTTCAACTGCCCTGGATAGCTGTAGGATATAGGTGCATCCTGACAGAGAACCTTCATGGCTTTTACCTCGATTTTGTGAGCAGCCTGTTCGTCATCTCCACCACAGCCGGCAAATAACATGCTTGTCGCCAATACAAGGGAACTTAAAATTGCTCCCGCCTTTTTTCCATAAAACCCAATCACCGATTATTCCCCCTTCTTTCCATTTTTTTCTATGGCCTGACGATAAGGCTCTACATCTAAATCAACGGGAACTCCCATTGCGGTATCAAGTTCAGCTCTGCTGTAATTGTACTTATACAGTGCATTAATATAATCGCCCTTGGCTGCAACCAGCTTATCCTGTGCATCCATTACTTCCAGGTTAGTACCCACACCGGCATTATAGCGAACTACCTCAATACGGTAATCCTCCTGGGCTTTCTCCAAGGCTTCACGCATGGTGCCAATATTTTCCTCTGCTGCCCTCATATTAAGATATGCTGTGCGAACCTCCA
>NZ_JAZTZI010000167.1:0-18173 GCF_045637405.1 Anaerovibrio sp. | reverse complement strand
AACCTGAATCTTCAGGTCATGCTGTATTTTTCCGACCATGGTGAGCACATGAGAACGGGGCACACTCCAAATGACCAGAATTATGTGAAGGTACGCATACCTATGTTTATTTATTTAGGTGATGAATACCTTAAAAATAATTCGTCAAAATCCAAAATTCTTATGGACAGGAAAAACACCTTCTTCACCAACGATATGATGTATAACACCCTTAGTGGAATTATGAACGCAGAATCCAATTATTATATTTCCAACGAGGATTTAACCAACCCTGCTTACGATTTTACTGCCGACACCCTATGGACCTTCGGCAACACCATCAAGGTCTCTGAAGACCCATTTTTAAAAGATTAATTGCACTTAAAAAGAGATTACACCTTACGGAATATCGCTGGCGAAATCCGTAGGATGCAATCTCTTTTTCGTATACTTTTTATTACCGACTTTGCCTGTTAGCCTACCAGCTCATAACCGGCTTCTTCAATTACAGCCTTAAACTCAGCCTCAGGAATATCACGGCCTGCCTTTACCACAGCAGTTTTTGCCTCCAGGTCCACATTTACCTCAGTAACACCATCCATTTTGGACAGTGCCTCAGTAACGTGCTTCTGGCAATGCATACACATCATACCCTCAATTTTTAAAGTCTTTTCCATAGTTTTTTCCTCCTTAAAATCTTCACTGATTATTTCAGCTGCTTCTTCTGATTTTTTTAATAAGGCTTCCGGCTTAAAAAACCTAAGCCGCAAGGCGTTTAAACAAACACACACACTGGACATGCTCATGGCAGCCGCCCCCATTACCGGGGATAGCTTAATTCCAAGGGTTGAGTAAAGAACCCCTGCTGCCACTGGAATACATATAACATTATAAAAGAAAGCCCAAAACAGATTTTCCTTGATATTGCGCATAACCGCCTTACTTAGTTTAACGGTACTGACCGCATCCAGTAAGTCGTTTCTTACCAATACAGCATCGGCACTTTCAATGGCAATATCCGTCCCTGCCCCAATGGCGATACCCAGATCGGCCCGTGCCAAGGCAGGTGCATCGTTGATTCCGTCGCCTATCATGGCCACCCGATGACCATTTTCTTGAAGTGCAGCAATATGGGCCTCCTTAGGCTCCGGCAAAACTCCTGCAATGGCTCTTGGTATATCAAGTCTACGCCGTATAGCCTCGGCAGTCCGCTGATTATCCCCGGTAAGCATAACCACTTCAATGCCCATTTCCTTAAAGAGACGTATAGCCTCAGCACTTGTGGACTTCTCACGGTCCGCCGCCCCCAAAATACCAATTAATACATTATTCCTGGCAAATAACAATGGGGTACGTCCCTGGTCCGCCAGCTCGTTCAGATATTCCTGATATGATGCAGTATCTATGCCCTGCTCCCCCATGAAGCTCTGACTTCCAGCCAAATATTGGCCATCAGCCTCCAGCCCCCGGCCAAATACAGCCTTAATATTTGTCATGGACTTAGCCTCAATACCCTTGGCATCCGCATAATTCAAAACTGCCTCGGCCAAAGGATGTTCACTGCCCTTTTCCATTCCTGCGGCTATGGAAATAAGCTCCTGCTCTGCTATGTCAATGGCCTTAACATCCGTAATCACAGGCTTACCATCTGTAATGGTACCCGTTTTGTCCATTACCACAGTATCAATATTATGGGCAATTTCCAGGGCTTCACCGGATTTTATCAATATGCCGTTTTCCGCCCCCTTGCCAGTACCCACCATGATGGCCACAGGAGTTGCCAAGCCCAATGCACATGGACAGGAAATAACCAGAATGGATATTACAATGGAAAAAACGAATTCCACACTGGCTCCCATCATTAGCCAAATAAGGCCGGCGGTACAGGCAATCATAATAACCACGGGAACGAAAATTCCCGCTATTTTATCAGCCATACGGGCAATAGGGGCCTTGGAGGCACTGGCTTCATCCACCAGCCGTATTATCTGGCTAATAGTGGTGTCCTCCCCCACCCGCAGGGCCTTAAATTTGATGAATCCGTTTTTATTGATGGTGGCGGAAATAACCTTATCCCCCACTGCCTTTTCCACGGGAATGCTTTCCCCGGAAATAGCCGATTCATCAATACTGGTGGAGCCTTCTGTTATAACGCCGTCCACGGGGATCCTTTCCCCTGGCCGCACCACTACAATATCGCCAACTGCAAGGTCATCCACTGCCACCAGCTGCTCAGCCCCATCCTGTATAACAGTAGCCTGCTTTGGTGCCAAATCCATTAGCTTTTCCAAGGCTCGACCGGTTTGCCCCTTGGCCCGGGCCTCCATATATTTTCCCAGAGTAATCAGGGTAACAATCATACCCGCCGACTCAAAATACAGATTGGTGCTGTACTCAGTTACCAGGGCCATATCACCATGACCCAGACCATATCCCATGCGGAAGATGGCAAAGGCTCCAAACAGGGCTGACGCCATTGACCCCATTCCCACAAGGGTATCCATATTAGGTGCCCCCTGGGCCATGGTACGAAAACCTACAATATAGAAGTGGCGATTAAGATACATAATAGGAAGCACCAAAAGCAGCTGGGCGAAGGCAAAGGTTATGGCATTTTCGGGCCCGTCAAAAAGCTCCTTTATAGCCTCTGGAACCGGGATTCCCAGCATATTCTCCAGCATCCCATGCATGGCAATATACATAACGGGAATTAAAAAAGCAAAGGACAATATAAGCCGCTGAAAAATTTCTCGGGCCTGTTTATCCGCCACCTTTTCACTGGTGTCAGACCGCCCCGCAGCCTCTTTTTGCTGTCCCTTTACGCTGGCCCCATAGCCAGCCTTTTCCACCGCGGCAATTATAGCCTCCGGATTCGTCACAGACTCATCGTATTCCAGCTGCATACTGTTGGTTAATAAATTAACGGCAACCTCCCGGGTACCAGCCACCTTTTCCACGGCCCGTTGCACCCGTGCCGAGCAGGCTGAGCAGGTCATGCCAGTTACATCAAACTTCTCTTTTTTCAAAATATACCCCCTGGTTATTTCATAACCTTCTGTAAAAGGCAGCAAAGCTCATCCACAACTGCGTCATTACCACTACGGATGTCCTCCACCACACAGCTATGAATATGTTGATTCAACAGCTCCTTGGTAAAGGCATTTAATGCGGACTGCACCGCACTGACCTGGGTAAGAATATCCACACAATACCTGTCCTCATCCACCATATTGTGAATCCCCCGGATCTGTCCTTCAATACGGTTGAGGCGACGGATCAGTCCCTTATATTCCTCCCCCTTCTTATCACGAAATTTATGCTTGTGAACACCATCAGCCTCTGCACTTCCACAGCAACAGCAATGTTTTTCCTCTGCATTTATGTCACTCATTGTAAACTCTCCTTATCACACACGGTATAAATATACCTTATGGGGGTATAATATACCTTATGGGGGTATATGTCAATATCCTTTTCCTGCTTTCTATGTCATAAAATTATCTAAAAAAAAGTTTTCTATACCCTATTGACATACCAAAAAAAATGAGTATACTATAAAGCAACAACATACATGGCAATGACGCCCCATGAAATCAGGTACCGGATTTCGTGGGGTATTTTTGTTCTCCTGTAGGTTGTATTTCTCACAAACCAAATAGAAATATCTATACTGTCACACAAGAAATAAGATCTCCTAGCTTTTTCTTCAGTATAGGTATAAGACAATGGCGTCTTATGGTTCTTCCTTTAAAAAAGGGGGGATTATGAGACGCCATTCTATTTGGGAAACATTATTTGGAATAATCTATTTTATATTTAAGGTGGAAAGGACTGATTATTATGATTAATACCGGCGATACAGCCTGGGTCCTCATCAGTGCGGCCCTGGTATTTCTAATGACTCCCGGCCTTGCCTTCTTCTACGGTGGCATGGTTCGCAGCAAAAATGTACTTACCACAATAATGCAGAGCTTTTTTATAGTTGCATTAATTTCCGTTGAATGGGTGCTTATCGGCTATGCCATGACCTTTGGAACTGATATCAACGGCTTTATTGGCGCTTTGGACAAGGTGGGGCTCGTAGGTGTAGGCTACAATGTCCTTGAAAATGGCACCATTCCGGAGCTGGCCTTCGTAGCCTTCCAGTGTATGTTTGCCGTTATTACCCCGGCTCTTATTACAGGTGCTTTTGCTGAACGCATGAAGTTCGCAGCCTTCGCTCTCTTTATTCTCCTTTGGGCCATCTTCATTTATAATCCAATGGCTCACTGGGTTTGGGGCGGTGGCTTCCTGGCTGAGCTTGGTGCCCTTGACTTTGCAGGCGGTCTGGTTATCCATATTCTCTCAGGTGTATCCGGCCTCACCCTTTGTATTCTCCTTGGCAAGCGTGCCGGCTATGGCCGTACTGCCATGATTCCTCATAATCTTCCAATGACCGTTCTTGGTGCAGCACTTCTCTGGTTTGGCTGGTTCGGCTTCAATGCCGGCAGTGCCCTTGGTGCCAATGCGCTGGCTGCCAATGCCTTTGTTACCTCCCAGGCCGCAGCTGCAGCTGCAACCCTTTCCTGGGTAGTTACTGAGTGGAAAATGAATGGCAAGCCTACCATCCTTGGTGCAGCCTCCGGCTGTATTGCCGGTTTGGTAGCCATTACCCCTGCCGCTGGCTTCGTTGCACCACTCCCATCCGTTATCATCGGCCTTGTAGGCGGTGTGGTTTGCTACTTTGCCGTTGCTGTTCTCAAGGAAAAGCTGGGCTACGACGATGCTCTTGATGCCTTTGGTGTTCATGGTATCGGCGGTATGTGGGGTGCTTTGGCCACTGGTATCTGGGCCACTACAGAAATTAATCCTGATGGTGCCAACGGTCTTTTCTATGGTGAAAGTCACCTATTCATTGCTCAGCTCATTTCCATTGCTGTGGCTGTAGTTCTGGCAGTGGTTGGTACCACTATTCTCTACAAGCTGGTTACTTTGGTGACCGAAGCCCGTGCTTCCGAGGCCGAGGAGCTTACTGGCCTTGACATCATTGAACATGGTGAGCGGGGCTATGCCCGTTCCATTCTGGGGGGCAGCCCAATTATGGGCAGCTTTGAGGATTCCTCCGAAATGCTGGCCAACACAGTGTTGAATGCCACCACCAACAAGGCGTAAGAAAGGACAGGTGATATTATGAAAATGACCAAGATTGAAATTATTACCCGTTCCAATAAGCTGGATGACCTTATGGGTGCCCTTAATGATATCGGGGTATTGGGCATGACTGTGAGCCAGGTTTTTGGCTGTGGTCTTCAGAAAGGTCATGAGGAGGTATATCGTGGCAAGAAGTATGATATAAATCTTGTGCCAAAAATCAAGCTGGAAACCGTGGTCTGCGAAGTGCCTGTGGACAAGGTGCTGGAGGTAGCCCAGAAGGTACTGCGCACCGGCAATTACGGTGACGGCAAGATCTTCGTATATGAGCTCACCGATGCTGTCCGCATCCGTACCGGCCAGAGAGGCGCCACCGCCATCATGGATATCCCCGGTGAAAAGAAGGAGTCCTAAAAAAGCTAAAATAATACTATTTAAGCATTAAAATAACATTTTAAAAATGCTGGAATCTATCACAAGATTCCAGCATTTTATTTTTTTATTAGGCTGCCACGGGTTACTCCCAGCTTGCCAAATTTGCTGTTGATATCATCGATGGCTTGATACAGCTTATCCTTTTTCTCATCGTGGAATAGGGACATAGCCTCCATTTCCCCAAAGCCGCTGGTAGAAACCCCCAGCAGACGGATATTTCTGGTAATATTGAGGTTTTGAAACAGCTCCTTGATGACAGTGAAAATGTCATTATCGAAATTTGATGGCTCAAATAGCTGCTTCTGCCGGGTATAGGTGGTAAAATCCCTTGTCCGTAGCTTTAGCTGTATAGTCTTGGCCTTAAAGCCCGCCTTCCTCAGACGCCAGCCTACTTTGACAGACAGCTGCAGCAGCACCTCCAGTGCCTCCTCCTCTGTCTGAATATCCTCCCCAAAGGTCATCTCGTTACCAATGGACTTGGCTCGGCCCCTTGGTGCCACAGGGCGTTCATCCTTTCCCTGGGCCAGCATAAACAAATGGGTGGCGGTCTTATCACCGAAGGTTTTGTGGAGGGCATCATAGGTCATTTTCCGCAAATCGCCAATGGTCCTGATTCTAAGTCTGTCCAACACCATGGCAGTCTTGGCCCCTACACCCCATATTCGCCTTACGGGAAGGGGATCAAGAAATTCCTGCACCTTCCCCTTGTCCACCACCACCAGCCCATCTGGCTTGTCCAAATCCGAGGCAATCTTTGCCAGAAACTTATTGGGAGCGATACCCACAGAGGCCACTATACCCGTCTTTTCCCGTATTTCCTGCTTTAGCTTCATGGCATACTGCAAAGGATTCTCCATGAGACGCCCCATGCCCGTCAAATCCAAAAAAGCCTCATCAATGGACAAGGGCTCAATAAGAGGCGAATAATGGTCAAATATATCAAAAATCTGCTGGGACACCTCAGCATAACGGGGATAATTTCCCTGAATGAATATCCCCTGGGGACACAGCTTCATAGCCTTGGCCGTGGGCATTGCGGAATGAACCCCGAATTTTCTGGCCTCATAGGAACAGGTGGAAACCACTCCCCGGGTGCCGATGCCCCCCACTATCAGGGGCTTTCCCCTGTATTCCTCGTGGTCAAGCTGCTCCACCGAGGCAAAAAAAGCATCCATATCCACATGCATAATGAGTCTGTCCATAAAAATCCGCCTGCCCTTCCCGGCCTAGTTTTTAACCGAGATAAATTGCTTTCTATATTTTCGCTACCTACTAGACCTCATATGAACGTCTGTCTATACTTATATCTGAACCTAAAAGGTAATCCATTTATTTTCGCTGTTATCATTTAATATCGCTGCCTGTTTATACTCTAAGTTTCCTGGACATAAAACAAGCTCTCCTGCATTGTACTTTTGGATTACTTTATCGATTGCATCAGCCTCTGTATGGGCATCTATTTCAAATGACTCCGAAACCGTTTCTTCTATAATTACTTTGTATTTCATATGTTATTCCTTTTAATTCACAATTTGCGATAATGACCTCGTGCAGTAAACTCAATAATCCCTTTATCCCGCAGCATTTGAAGTTGCTGTCTGATTTTTGCTTTAACATTATGGTTTGCTGGGTGTAACTTAGCTAAATAGTTTTCAAAAGTATATATTTCATCCAAGGTAATTTCGTTCCCTGAAATTTTATCAACACACGCTAAAACATCTAATAACCAACTTCTCTTATTAACATCATCGACGCGAAGGTGTTCTGCACGAACAATATTATTAAATATTTCCTTTTGCGGATGAAGTTGTCCATTTTCAATTATTGGTATTTTCCCAGCTGAAGGAATAGATGTTAGATTTATAAAGCAACCAATCCAACCTGCTCTTTGGGCTGTCATCGCCAATGGCGGTCGTTTATCTATTATACTTGGTGTGAAGAAGTGTTTAGGAACAAAAAACAAATTATTAACGACCCATTGCTTTTTTGAGTATGACATAAAAAAGAAATCCGGATTATCAGCACTTCTTATTCTTTTAACCATCGTAGAATATGCACCATCAGCTATCCTGCCAAGTTTAAGACCATGTTGACTTTTTAATTCATATTGATTATTACAGTTATCACAAAAGAAATCGGCAACAGGCCGATTGTTAGCAAAATGTGTAAGTCGTTCATTTCCACATCGGGGGCAAAACATATTGCTTGCTATCCAATGCTCCGTAATTACCCTTACTCTCTGTGAATTACTCTTATAATCGTCGCCTATATCAGTACACAAAGATAAGTTCATAAGTCAAGTCAATACCTCTATATCAATATTACTATCGTCATATATTGTATTCTACCTCTGAAACGATAGCAATGCCATTAAATTATATGCATCACTTGATTATCAACCGTTCCCCTGTGGCATGCTGGCCGTGGGTGCCGTCGTACACCGCTACCCCTGCTGCTTCCAGACGTTCGCTGATATCCTTTATGGTGGGACACAGCACCGGCACGCCATCAGCATTTTTCTTGCTGGTACAATGGGAAATATGCACCGCTTCAATGCTGTTCTTGACCATGCGCTCTATTTTCTTCTCTATACCCTCCTGATTTTCCAGCATACTGTTCCCACAGCCGTTGCAGGTCCACATAGCCGCCAACTGAATATCCTCATTGGCATATTTTTTAAAGCCCTCACTGCGCTCATTAAACGCTCTGAGGCAACCCGTACCGGCACAGGAGGCCGATGTCTTCAAACAACGTAAAATCGCTACTTTCTTCATAATAAACTCCCCTATCATCATAATCACTATATAGTATATCTTCATATTGTAACTCTTTCTATTTTATTAAAACAGTTTTATAAAATTATCTCAACACAAATCAATGCAATGTTTTCCTGTATCATTTATCCATTAAGCTCTGGATGTTTTCGACGAATTATTGATAATTATTTTCAAAGAAAAACGTTGTATTTGCATAGTTATGTGTTATAATATGATAAAAAAGTTATAGTATTAACAAGAGCAAGAGGTGTTTGTATGGCTACTGTCAACGAAAATTATTTAAAATTACCTGGAAGTTATTTATTTGCGGAAATTGGCCGTCGTGTAGCTGCCTTTAAGGAAGCCCATCCTGAGGCTGATATTATCCGTCTTGGTATCGGGGATGTTACCCAGCCATTGCCTGCTGTATGTATTGAAGCCATGCACAAGGCAGTAGATGAAATGGCCCAGGTTGAAACCTTCCGTGGCTATGGTCCGGAGCAGGGCTATGATTTCCTTATTGAAGCTATCCGCAAGAATAATTATACTGACCGTGGCATTGATATCGCCACTGACGAAATATTTGTCAGCGACGGCTCCAAAAGTGACTGCGGCAATATTCAGGAAATTTTTGGCACTAATAACAAGGTAGCCATTACCGACCCTGTATACCCTGTTTATCTTGACACCAATGTAATGGCAGGACGCACAGGCGAAATTAGGGAAGATGGTCATTTTGAAGGAATTACCTACCTTCCTTGTGATGCTAATAACAATTTCTGCCCTGAACTTCCTAAAGAGACAGTGGATATGATTTATCTCTGCTGCCCTAATAATCCTACCGGCACCACTCTTTCCAAGACAGAACTGAAAAAGTGGGTGAATTATGCCAAGGAAAATAACTCCGTAATTCTCTTTGATGCAGCCTATGCCGCCTATATTACTGAGGCTGATGTACCTCGTTCCATTTATGAAATCGAAGGTGCCAAGGATGTGTCCATCGAATTCCGCTCCTTCTCCAAGACTGCCGGCTTTACTGGCACCCGCTGTGGTTACACCGTAATTCCTAAGGCTGTAAAGGGCTTTACAAAAGAAGGCAAGCCAGTGGAATTCAACAAGCTGTGGAATCGTCGTCATACCACTAAGTTTAACGGTACAGCCTACATCATCCAGCGGGGTGCGGCTGCTATATACACACCTGAGGGACAGAAGCAAATTAAGGAGCTGGTGGGCTATTATATGGAAAATGCCCGAATTATCCGTGAGGGGCTGAAGGCAGCCGGTATTGAAGCCTATGGTGGCGTAAATGCTCCGTATATCTGGCTGAAGACTCCAAACAATATGCCTTCCTGGGACTTCTTTGATAAGCTCCTGACAGAGGTAAATATTGTTGGTACACCAGGAGCTGGCTTTGGGCCATGTGGGGAAGGCTACTTCCGCCTTACTGCTTTTGGAGACAGGGAAAACACCCTGCGTGCCGTTGAACGTATAAAGACTAAATTACATTTTTAAATTTATAGCATAATAAAACGGTAGGGGCTACTTTCTATAGCAATTAGCCCCTGCCGTTTTCTTTTTTTAACAATTACCAATTGTTTATTTAGCGTTATTTTAATATTTATTAATTGTTATAATAGTATTTTAAGAGCATTATTTTGCGATTAATACGGAGCATGGTGCCTGCTCCAGCACATTGCGGCTTACGCTGCCCATAAGAATGCCTTCCACCAGACTCAGGCCACGGCTGCCCATAACAATCAGGTCAATATCATTATCAGTGGCATAATCCACGATTTTTTCATACGGAATACCAACATCAAGTACGCTCTCACATTCCAACCCATCAGGCAGTCTATCTTTAATCTCCCCTAAAATCCGATTTCCCTCCTCGGTAAGGGAATCGATAATCTCCTGACAGAGATGAACTGAAATAGCCGCTTGCTGAATATTTACCACATACATAAAAATCAGCTGCCCCGGCTCCAGCTTGGCCAGACGAATTGCTTGCTCAATGGCCTTCTCGGATTCTTCGGATCCATCTACCGGTACTAAAATCTTGCACATATTAACTCCCCCTTAAATTACAACAGAATTAACGGGTATTTATTCAAAATCCCTTACGCTTCGATTTTTACCCTTTAACAGTCCTACCCGACCTGTTTCACCACTTTCAGGATGAACCAGGAGCCACTTATTGATGGCAAAGAGCATTCTTGACTCACCCTTAGCCTCCGGCACCACATCCAAAGCCTCGTTGGTACCTCCCGGTAGCACTACGCCACTGCGAAATTCCTTGCCTTCTACCCCACATGGTGCATAATGCAGGGTTGTGGCAAATATTTCCACCACAGTACCCTTTGGTACGAAAAAGGCCTCCACTTTTGAGGTATCATACGAATTATCCCCATAATCTATATCCCAGCGATGCCCCACCATCAATATCATATCCGTTCCCGCAATATTGATTTCCGAATCACGATGATACTCCAGACCATTCAGTTTATCATTAAAGCCATGGCAGCAGCCAAACTCTATAGGCATTCCTCCATATACCTCATCCATGAACTTTAAAAACAGCTTTGTTTGTTCAAAGGCAGGAATAGATGCCTCATAAAGCACCTGCCCCTGAGGCGCCTCCGGCAGCTTTTGAACTTCATCCATAAATTCGGAAACATCCATATCCAGTACCCGGCCATAGGTTCTGAAGGCTTCATCCTTTACGCTTTTCATTATCTTAAACCTCCAAAATATTTATCGCTTTTTAAATTCGCCAAAATACTTTTTAAATCCTGCCAATTATACAAACTTTTGTTGCCATAGCCCTTTCTTGGTTCTATACTTAAATTTGTATGTGATTGGGATTTGATAGTTTATCCCAGAGAGAGAGGGTTTATTATGCATTCTGTATTAACCATTGCCGGGTCTGATTCCAGCGGGGGAGCTGGCATTCAGGCCGATATTAAGACGATTACCGCCCACAAGCTCTTTGCCACCAGTGCCATTACAGCACTGACAGCCCAAAATACCACTGGGGTCAGAGCCATTCATAACGCACCTACGGATTTTGTAGGACAGCAATTAGATGCTATTTTTGAAGATATTCCGCCTGATGCAGTGAAAATTGGTATGGTTTCCTCACCTGATATAATTCAGATTATTTCTGAAAAGCTGCGGGATTACGGTGCTATGAATATTGTGGTAGATCCTGTAATGGTGTCCACCTCCGGAGCTAAGCTCCTTGAGGATGAGGCTCAGGATAATCTCTGCCGCCTGCTCCTTCCTATTGCCAGTGTTATTACTCCTAATATTCCTGAGGCTCAGGTACTTTCTGGCATGGAAATCAAGAGTCTGGAGGACATGGAGGAAGCTGCCAAAATAATTGGTTCCAAAATCTATGGTGGTGTCCTCATAAAGGGTGGTCATTTGGCTGCTACAGCCACAGATCTTTTGTATTATGACGGAGAGTTTAACTGGTACCGTCAGGAGCATATTGATAATTCTAATACCCATGGCACAGGATGTACCCTGTCGTCGGCTATTGCCTGCAATTTAGCCCTTGGTTATGATTTGCCAGAGGCCATTGCCAATGCAAAGAAATATATTACTGGTGCATTAAAGGCAGGGCTGAATCTGGGGAAGGGTTCAGGGCCGTTAAACCATGTATATGCACTTTAAAAACACTTTTAAAGCACTTTTAAGGTGTTTAATAAGCCTTAATATAACGTTATTTTAATATTATAAAAGACCGAGGGTATTATCTGTAGCTATTCTAAAAGGCAGGGGATAATGTCTGTAGCAATTAGCGAATGGGTCGTTAAGAAACTATTTTGTCCGTACCATAATATTAGTGGGAAAAATCATCTGTTTGAGCGCCCCCTATAATGGGGAAGCGAGTTATGATTTTTTTCACTATTTAATTAGAACAAAAAGTTTTAGGCCCATAAGTGACGCTACAGACATAGCCCCTGCCTTTTTTATACACTTTTATCAAAATCAGTCTTTAAACTAACGGCTTAAATTCCAGATTGTGCCTTATACCCCAGTCCACCACTGCATCCTTGATTTCACCCTTCAAAATGTGATTGTGGTCACCCAGAGCCTGAACAATGGCCCCGTTGGATACCTCTATACAGGCCACGGGCTTTCCCTCCTGCTCCAGATAGTAGATGGCACATTCCCGACGGTTCATCCTTTCCGTATATAGATAGAAAACACAATTATGGAATGCCTCCGAAAGCTCAAAGAGTTCCTTACCATTGCGGGCGATCTTAAAGGTGCCCTGTGGCGTGTCCTCCTCCTTCATCAGATCCCCCTTGGCCAAGGTAAATTCTATATCCAGATAGCTCTTATGGCGGGCATTACTCTCCCTTCGCCGCTGCTCCATGGCCAGCTGATTCAACCGGCGTTCCTCAGCGGTCCACACATCATGGGTTTCCTTGGAAAAGCCTGTACGATAAATGGCCTGAACAAAATCATCTGTCAGCTCACCACGGGTGTAGCTGTTAAACCACATTCTAAGGCAATCATGCACCTCGTATGAACCCCCATCCAGGGCACTGTGGAGAATCTCAGCAACCCTCAGTGGTTCCCATTTTTCCATAAGCCAGCGATATAGCATCTGCCAGCCAACATAGGCGGGGTCATAATCAGATAGTGCCTCCTTTTCTTGCCGTTTCCACCACCAACCTATTTCGTAATTGCTCAAATCGCCCCACCAATACCGCCACCAAACGCCCTGACGCTTGTAAAAGGCTCCAAAACGGTCAATTCCCAGCCTATCCAGTTTTTGTCCCAAAAGCTGGTTTATATCATAAAAAAGAGGCCATAGATTTATATCATCAATGCCGATTTTCTGCAAAAAGAAGCATATTACAAGGGAGCGTCCGTTTTCACGATAGACCTTCTGCAGGCCCTTGGTTTTTGGCAGCTTAAGATAATCGCAGATGAGGTCAAAATTGCTGTCATTGGTCCTTATTATGTGACGGGCAAAATCGTAGCCAAGCATATCCACATACCAGCCCACGTTTACGTCGAGAGGATACTGGGTAAAATACTTCATGAGTCTGGCAGGTGGCATATCCGTTGGTACGGTAGGAACAAAGCCGAATTCCTCCTGAGAAAGCTCCTTTAAAAAATCCATAACCTTGTCCGTAACTATCTGGGGAATTTCCACGGAGAAATCAAAGCCCTCATCGGTCCAGTCGTATTTGTAATTAAACACACTGCCACCGGACTCTGCCTGATCTGACTTGGAAGGAATTGCTGTGTACTGCCATTTACTATAATCCAGCCGCAAGGAATACTGCTTGCTGCCCCGTCTGTGAAGCTCCACTCCATTAGCATTACCCATTACACTGAAGACATCCACCAAAATAATGGCAGTTTTTTGAGGTCTGTATAGCTGTACCCGCCATCTGGCTGCAGCTTTCTTATATACACAGCTGTATCTGTAATCAAAATCCCCTACATCCACATAGGCCAGCAGATGCTCCGGGGACTGCCGCTCTGCCAAGGCCTCAATCTGCCTTGCCCCCATGCCCTTCTCAACTATGCTTAACGAAAATTTTTCTATATCCTTTTCTATCCAGGGCTCCTGACATTCCATCCAGGAGCTGGATTTTCCGTCAAAATAATAATAACTCTGTTCCACAAATATCCCGCCTATATATTACAAAGCGCACCTCTATAGAAGTGCGCTATTCGATGTACTCAATTTTTTCCAAATCCAACAAAAATTTCTTTTTATCCAAGCCACCGGAATACCCCGTTATAGCCCTGCCGGAGCCTAAAACCCGATGGCATGGCACCATAATAGGTATTGGATTATTCCCTACAGCCCCGCCCACAGCCTGGGCCGACGCTTTTTTACCGCGCTTTTTGCTCAGCAGCTGGGCAATTTCACCATAGGTCATGGTCTTTCCATAAGGAATTTCCTTAATCACATTCCATACATCCATGCGAAAATCAGTGCCATCCATGGATAAAACAGGCATAAAATCCGGATTGCAGCCACTGAAATAAAGGCTTAACCACAATTTTGCATCCTGAATAACCGGCAGGTCATCACTAAATTCTATATCCTTGACATTCACTGGAAGCTGGTTGCCCTCCTCCTGTTCAAAGATAATGTTGGTCAGGCCATCCTCATGGGCCATAATATATAGTTTTCCCAAAGGTGAATCAAAATACGACATATATTGCACGATGGCTATCACCTCGATTGGCTACAATAAAAAATCCCACGTTTATTTTATTATAACCCAAGCGGACATTTTTTTCACTGAGTTATGGAATAATCGTGGGAAATGTTTAAATATTCTTTTTAATGGTTCGTCATGCCTAATTTCTGTAGTAATCCCATATCCTCCTTTATGGTGGTGCCAGAGGTTGTCAACATATTACCAGTTATAGATGCCGATGCTCCCCCCTGAAAAGCGGTTGCTCCATTTTCCGGCAGCACCTTTCGTCCCGCAGCCATGCGGATATTTGCAGTTGGATTTATAAATCTGAAAATAGCCAATGTCCTTAATGCATCATCCGATGATATAGGCTCTTGATGTTCCATGCCCGTACCTTGAATAGGTACCAAAATATTGATTGGAATGGACTGAATGCCTAACTCCTGTAAAGCAAAGGCCATGTCTATACGGTCCTGCCAGCTCTCCCCCATACCTATAATTCCTCCGGAGCAGACCTCCAAGCCCTCAGCCTGAGCAGCTTTGATGGTCTTTATTCTATCTTCATAGGTATGGGAGGTACATATTTCAGGGAAATAACGCTTGCTTGTTTCTATATTATGATGATAGCGGGTTACTCCTGCCTTATGAAGCCGTTTAAACTGTTCCCTTGTAATAATACCGTGGGATGCACACAGCTTTATTGTAAGCTGCTCATTCATTACCCTGTAGGCTGCCAATGCTTTCTCAAAGTCCGTGCCGCTTAATGTCCTGCCAGAGGTTACCAAAGCAATTCTGTTTACCCCTATTGCTTCATTTGCTTTTGCATTTTCCATAATTTCCTCGGTGGATAAAAAGCCGTACTCATCAACTCCCGTTTTGTGGCAGGCTGCCTGGGCACAATAGCGGCAATTTTCTCCACATCGACCACTACGGGCGTTTATTATCGTACAAAGATCAACGTGATTACCACAGAAATGCTGCTGGAGCTTCAATGCCCCCTGTTGTAGCTTTTCTAATGGAGTATTTAAAAGAAAAGATGTATCATCTTCACTTGTTATCCTTTTACCCTCTATAATTTCTTCTACAATTCTATCTATGCTATAAGAATTAACCTCAGCCATTATATACCCCTCACTTTATAACGCCATTTTATTGAACTAACGTCATTATTGTATTCCTGTAGTATTTTATTGTCAACCAATTTTATTATCACAGTTAACGTATGTCGGTTTATGTCAAAATGAACACTATATTAATTAAATGTTATTTTTACATTATTTTATCATTTTTAATTTGTTATTCTATTGTTTATATATTATTTATTTATTGTTAGTTTACAGCTATTTTAATGCTGCGAAATAAAAAGCTGATCTTGATTTTTAATAATCAAAATCAGCTTTTAAAATCTCCAAAATTCTATCTGTTATTCAACACAGGCTTTCAGCACTTTACCTGCTGCATCGTGAATCACCAGATCGCACCACTCGTCAGCAGGAGTCGCTGTTTTGTTTATCACAATAAGGTTCATTCCCCTAAAAAACCTTACCAGACTGGCCGCTGGATAAACCATAAGGGAGGTACCTCCCACTATCATGGTATCTGCCTTGGTAATTGCTTCTTCTGCGTCAATAAGGTCCTGGCGATTTAGGGCCTCTTCGTAAAGCACCACATCAGGCCTTACCATTCCGCCACATTTTGGACAGGCGGGAATACCATCACTGTTCACCACGAATTCTGCGTCATAGGTGGCATGGCATTTTACACAGAAATTACGGTGAACAGATCCGTGAAGTTCAATGACCCTTTTTGAGCCTGCCATTTGGTGTAGTCCATCAATATTCTGGGTAACGACGGCCTTCAGCTTTCCCATTTCCTCCAGCCTGGCCAGAGCTTTATGGGCATTATTGGGCTTGGCATCCAAATAGATAAGATTTTTCTTGTAATAATCAAAGAATTCCTTTGGGTGCTCCTCCAAAAATGTATGGGAAACCATTTCTTCAGGAGTAAATTTCTGTTTCAGCTTTCGGTTATATAAACCTTTGGCACTTCGAAAATCAGGGATACCCGACTCGGTGGATATTCCAGCCCCACCCAAAAAGACCATGGAACGGCTCTTATCTATTATTTCCTTCAATTTCTTTATCTCTGCAGCACCCATCCAAAACCACCTCACATTCATTGGATATTTGCGCCTGCTATTAGCTTTTCCGGTGAATCTTAATTTTAGTTTATTCTGCAAAATATAATAAAAATCCTGCTGAATTTTTTCCAATATGCGTAATATGTTAAAAAGGAAACACCTGCTGTTTGTTCAGCAGGTGTTTCCCTCTAGGAAGGTCTTATGGGTTTATCAAAAATGGGAGTGCCTTTTAATGATATTATTTTACAGTTATTTTAACTTTTAAAAAGCTTTTATATAAACATAATATAACTTTAATATATCTTTAAATAAGCCTTTATTAAACTGTTTTTAAACAGCGCGCTTGTAGTTTTCCAGCTGCTCGATTCCCCTTGGCAAAGGCAGGCTATCATAGGTACTCTTAATAGAAGTATAAAGCTCCGCCTTTCTTTCATTAGAGGTATCCGGATCTCTCCATTCCTCGTACATCTTATGGGTTGCACGGCTGGCTGCCAGAGTTTCCTGGGAATGAACCTGTATTTCAAATGCTTGACCGGATGGACTGGTAGCATTGAGATGAACTGCCTTGTAGCGTCCATCCTTGTTAAGATACTTATTGTCAATTTCATCCAAAGTGTAGCCCTTCTCCTCAAGGAGCGCCACAGTGTCACGAACCTTATCTGCCATTTCATCGTGGTTTACCACCTCAGTATATCTGAGGAGATCACCGGTTTCAGAAACATATTCAAAATCCTGCTTTGGAGTTTCCCCTGCTTCCAGAGCCTTGTTGGTCTTGCGGTCAATTTTACTCTTGATACTGGAGGCTGTCTTTACGGAATATTCCAGCCCCTCCATGGAGGTACCCAGCCTATTGGCAATATCCAGCATATCCATGGTAATACGAGGTTCATTGGCTCTTGCCATATTATATGCCACCTGAGCCCGCTGCTGACATCCTTCCAGAATGTTATCCCCTTGGGATGCACTACCGGAAATTACGACCTTGCCGTTTCTGTTACGATAAGGAATACCACCAAGGCGCATACTGTCTGTAAGGACCGTTGCCGTGCTCATAAGCCCCAGTTGAGCCGCCGATGCACTATTAACATTACCAAAGCTGCATGTAAATGCAGACCAGGCAACCACACCGGCAACGAGAAATGCCTTCCCCCGGCCAAGGTTCTCCATCTTGGTTATTTCAATCATCCGTGATAAATCGTTGAGCTTGGTATTTTTCAAATATCTTCTCACCTTTTTCATATAATTATTAACATCATTTGTATCCATACAGCTTCACTTCCCCTCTGTAATAAAATAGCTGAGATACATTGCAACAGCATTAATGCTATTGTCTATGGTTATACTATAGCAATGAATTATGAATTTTAGTTGAAAGACATAACCAAATAAGGGGCTGCCGCATTTGATGATTTTTCATCATGAACTGCTCCCCGTCAAGAGGACAATAAAATAATATAAAATTTCTTTGGTCGGCAGATTCGTCTGTCGACCTTTTTATGCGGCTAAATACAAGGTGTGTTTCTCTATCGGCGTCAAGATACCAAGATTACGTTG
>NZ_JAZTZI010000166.1:0-20871 GCF_045637405.1 Anaerovibrio sp. | reverse complement strand
TCAGGCTAAGGCCAATGCTGCTATCAACGCTTTGGATGCAGCTATTCAGAAGGCTCTTGACCAGCAGACCTCCATCGGTGCCGCTGAGTCCCGTCTCGAGTACACTCAGGCTAACCTGACCACTGCAAGCGAGAATGTAACTAGTGCAGAGTCCGTAATCCGTGATGCTGATATGGCTAAGGAAATGACCAACTACACTAAGAACAACGTTCTCCTCCAGGCTGCACAGTCCATGCTGTCTCAGGCTAACCAGAGCAGCTCCAACGTACTCAGCCTGCTCCAGTAATCGGAACATAGAGTCACAAACGAACACAACCATAAAATTGGGTCGGTCTTCGGACCGGCCCTTTTTTCTTTCTTGATATATGTAACTGCGTTATAATATAGGTAAATACATGGACGGGAGCGGAATGGCATGAAGATTTCAGCGGTATATATTGCAAAAAATGAGGCGAAAAATATAGCTCGTTCACTGGAATCCATAAAGGGCGCGGTGGACGAGCTGATTTTGGTTGATACAGGTTCTACTGATGCTACGGTGGATATATTTAAAGCCTATGGTGGGCAGGTGTTTTATCGGCCTTGGGATGATGATTTTTCAGCTCCTAGAAATATGGCATTGTCCAAGGCTACCGGGGATTGGATAATTATTTTGGATGCAGACGAAAGCTTTTCGGCGACTACCAGAAATAACATCAAGGCTGTGCTGGAATCCTGTTCTCCGGAGGCCAAGGGACTGCTAATCAATATGGTGAATTATGACAAAGACACCGGGGAGGCCCTGGATGAATTTTATGCCCTACGAATTGTACGGAATGTTAAGGGGCTAAATTACAAAGGAATAGTTCATGAGCAGTTATACATCGGTGAGGCTGCTTTTTATGATTCTCAGCGGGTAAAAAAGGACTTGTTGTCCATCGACCATACTGGTTATACTGCCAGCATATCAGTGGAAAAAAATCAGCGTAATATTCGCCTTATGGAAGCGGCTATAGCCAATGGAGAGCCGGAGGAGCGGTATTACACAAGTTTATATGAGTCCTATACTGCTTTGGGGGATAAGGAAAAAGCCTTGTATTATGCCCGATTGGATGTGGCCCGTGGACGGCAGCCCATTACCTACGCCAGCCGCAGCTACCGGGGACTGATGCGGTATTATGCCAAAGCAGATACGGTGGAGAAGAAGCTGGAGCGATGTAAGCTGACAACTCAGGCGGTGAAGGACTTTCCTGAGTTGCCGGATTTTCATGCAGAGCATAGTGAGAGCCTGTACCAGTTAAAGCGTTATGAAGAAGCTAAAAATGAAATAAATAGGGCCTTGTCATTGTATCAAGGATATGACGGTATGGAGCCATGCTTGTTGACCGAGGAAATGCTTCCTTTAATGGAAAAGCGGCAAAAGGAAATGACTGTTATGGCGGAAAAGCATCATGATATAACAATTACTGCCTGTGTAATCGTGAAAAATGAAGAAAAGCATATCCGTAGCTGGCTGGAAAATGTCAGTGTATTTGCTGATGAAATTATCATCAATGACACTGGTTCAGAGGATAATACCAAAGCAATAATTAGCCAATTTAGTGAAGAAAATCCTGACCTGGATATGATACTGGTGGAATCAATCTGGCAGGATGATTTTGCCTGGGCCAAAAATCAGTGCTTGGCGGAAGCTACGGGAGATTGGCTTGTATTCACCGATGCGGATGAACTCTTTGCAGAACCGGAATTTGTGAGGAGCTATCTGTACTATGTGAATGCTGACCAAGACCTGCAGGCCTTGTTTGTGCCTATGGCCAATATTGAGGAAAGCGACAATAGCATTATCAACTGTTTTAACGCCCTGCGGATTTTCCGTCACTTGGACGGCATACATTATCTAGGGCGGATTCACGAAAGTCTGGTGTTGGGTGAAAATGATAGTCAGGAGCTTCTGACCAAGATTGCCGATAAAAGCCTATTAATTAATCATACGGGGTATTCCCGAGGGATTAGTCCCCAAAAGGCTCAGCGTAATTTACACCTTATGGAGCTGGACATTGAGGATGGGCAGGATGTTAGAAAATTATACCGTTATTTGGCTGAGTGCCATTATATGCTGAAGGACTATAAAAGTGCCTTGGATAATGCTTTATTGGCTACTCAGTCCCCTTATCAGCCTATCGGGCAGCAGGGGGATATGTACTGGCTGGCCCTTAATGCCATGGAGAAGCTGCATTATTCTGTTGATGACAGACTGGTACTGGCTGATACGGGAATAAGACTGTTTCCTGAAATACCGGATTTTTATGCCCGGCGGGGCATGATTTTGACAGAAGCTGAGAATTATGGGGAAGCCATAGCTTTATTCCAACATTCCTTGGAATTATTGGATGCCTATAATAGACAGGAAGCACCAGCCGAGTCCAGTAGTATCATGTCTGTCCTCCACGGGCTGTATGCTGATTTGGGGATTTCCTTGTCGAAAATTGGTGAGAAAGAGTCAGCCAAGGCCATGTTTAAAACGGCCCTTACCATTAATCCGTGGACGGAAAAGGCCCTGTGTGGTTGGGCTGATTTATATGATGGGATAGCAGACCGGGAGCTGTTAAATGATTTGTCGGCTATTTATCAGGAACAACCGGATTATGAGGTGTTATTGGCCAATATATTTACGGCCAACGGACTTGTGGAGCTGGCGGAGTATTTTGGTAGAGAAAATCCCAAGTCTTTAGTCAAGGTCAAGTCTTATCCATGGATTTATAATCGGTCAATGAAGGAAATTGCAGAAATATTGCCTGCATTTTATGTATGTCTTTTGGAGCAATATCATGAGGAATATGTGATGATGTTACCAACGGGATTAGGCAATATTGTTAAATATTTTCATGGTTTGGCCGATGAACAGGCATTAACAGGCCGTTATGCTGATTATAAGGCTTTCATAAAAGAGATATTTATTCTTGCTTCCCAGGAAACAATAAGAAAATACCTTGATATTTTGCCGATTATATCTGGCAATGAGGAAGAACTGGAGCAGCATATAATTGAAGTGGCTGGAATCTTGCTGAAAGGTGATAAAATAGAGCTTGCCTTTGAACTGTATAATCAGATACCAGTCGATTCCCAACAGGTTAATGAAGAATTTTGGCAAAACGTAGGTATATGTCTATATAATCTGGGACAATATGATAGTGCATTAGAAGCCCTCAGTCGGGCTGATAATACCTTGAAGACGGCTACATACATAGCTTGGTGCCAGGAGGCGATGAAAAATGGCAATTAAAATTTCTGCCTGTGTAATAGTGAAAAATGAAGAAAAAAATATGCCCCGCTGGCTAAAATGTATGAAACGGGTATCCGATGAAATAATCGTGGTTGATACCGGTTCTACGGACAATACCGTAGCGTTGGCGAAGGAGGCTGGAGCGAAGCTATTTTATTTTAAATGGATAAATGATTTTGCTGCCGCGAAAAATTATGCTATAGAGCAGGCAACTGGGGATTGGATCGTTTTTTTGGATGCAGACGAAAGTTTTACGGAAGAAGCACAAGCAGCTTTCCGTCAGGAGATGGAACGGTTTAACCGAGATAAAACGCTGGCCTGTCTTTTGTGCCGTATGCTGGATGTAGATGCTGATAATGACAATCGGGTTTTTAATACCGGTTTGTTGCCAAGAATTTTTCGCCATACACCTTATATAAGATATAAAGGAGCAATTCATGAGCAGTTGGAAAATGCTCAGGGAAATAAAAAAATGGTCTTTGCGGAAAAGCTGGAATTTATTCACACCGGCTATTCCAGCAGTATAATCCGCTCTAAAAGCGAACGCAATCTGCCAATGCTGTTGGAGGAATTGGAAAAGGCCCAAACTGAGAAGGAACGGCAGCGTTTATACCCATATCTTATGGATGCGTATAATACTTTGGGGCAATACGAAAAGACAATTTATTATGGAGAAAAATGTATTAGTGCCGGCTACCAGATGATTGGCGGTGAGGGTTCATTTTATGAAACGATTATAATGGCCATGTATAATGCTGGTCGCCCGGTAGGTGACGTATTGGATATGATCAATCGAGCTGAAGGGGAATACCCTCATGAGCCGTTTTTTGCTTTTACTCGTGGTATGGCCTTGGAAAAGAATGGGGATATACTTGGAGCGGAGCAGGCAGTGCTGCAGGGTTTGGAGCTGCGTAAGGTGCAGGAGGATAAAATGCGGCAGGGTGTGGGGATTTCCGATACCTCCAGAGGCCTATTGCCTTATGCCTATGAGCGGCTGGGGAACATATATAGTATAAAGAATGATAAACAGCGTGCTGCGGAAAACTATCTGCTGGCTTTAAAGCAGCATAAATATCAGGGGGATTCCCTGCGTGGGCTGTGCCGGATGCTGGCTGGTACGGAGGACGTGGAGCTGATTGAGCTTTTAAATTCCCTTTATGAGCGGGAGAAGGACGGCGCATTTATTGTTCGGACCATAAAGGGCTATGCCAGTGCCGGCGTTCTCTCCTATTATGGAAAAAACATTAAGGGCTTTGAGGAAGGCTATACCTACATGGCCGGTGGACGCTTCGACAGTGCCGGGGTAAAGCTGGGAGAACGCTTGCGGGAATTAGTCCAAGTGGGCATCATGGCGGCCAATAACATGGAGGAATACCCTAAGGATGGGTATATGAATGTATTGGTTTCCCCTGAGTATTTGTCCTTATTTGGGCAGAATACCAAAGAAAGAGCAGCTGTACAACGACTAAAGGCGTACAGGGAAAGAACAGGGATTGACGGCTAATGAATATAAAACAAGGAGAAGCCTTGCTGGAAGAGATATATACTCTTATGGACAAGGGGCAATACGAAGAAGCAGACGAATTGGCAACAAAGCTGGTACATTCAGCCGAAAAAAAAGGCTGGCAGCAGCTTCTTTGTAGTGCTCTGGAAATGCGGACTGTTGTTGCCATAGAAACAAACAATCCCGCCGAGGCTGCTGAATTGGTGGACAAGTTGGCTTGTCAGCCTCCTACTGCATATCGGCTTTTTCTGCAGGCACGTGTTTTTATGCAACAGCAGAAAAATCAACAAGCTATTGCTAAAGGACGGGAAGCATTCAGCTTTGCGCAACATTATCAGAGTCCGAAATCAAAACTTGTCTTGGAAAAAATCTGCAACTTATTGGGCAAATTACTTAGTAATTACGGGGATCATAAAGAAGCCTTACATTATTACTGGCAGTCCATAGAGGCGACGGATAATTTGCAGCTAAAAGCGTTGGAATATAGTAACTATCTGTTTAATTTACATTTTATTTATAATGATCCGGCAGAGTATTATAGGGCTCATATTGGTTATAACGAGCTGTTTAATAATATACCGCAATATGACCATAAGGATAAATACCAACTGGAGGCATTGACAGGAAAACCAGTAGGGAAGATTCGCATAGGCTATATATCTCCGGATTTAAGGTATCATGTGGTGTTGAGGTTCTCCTGGGCCATGTTTTCCAATTATGATAAGGATAAGTTTGAGGTCTATTGTTATCATAATAATCCTAATGAGGATAAATACAGCGAAGAAATAAAGGATATGACTGACTGCTGGCGCAATATCAGTGGCATGAATGCAGATCATACAGCAAGGGTAATCTATAATGATAGAATAGATATTTTGGTGGATTTGGCGGGACATACCAAGGGGAATGGGCTGCCTATATTGGCCTATAAGCCGGCACCAGTGCAGATAAGTGGTATAGGATACTTTGCTACCACTGGCTTAAAGGCTGTGGATTATTTCCTGTCAGACAGATATTTGGCCTCTGAGCCGCAATATTTTAGTGAGGATATTATTGAATTATCACATTCACATTTTTGCTATGCGCCGCTTTATGAAGCACCGGCTAATGGCGAAGCTCCATGTATAAGGAATGGTTACATTACCTTCGGTAGCTTTAATCATATACGCAAGGTAACAGATGAAGTATTGGAGTTGTGGACGGATATTATTAAGGCCGTGCCAAATTCTCATCTACTGCTTAAAGGTGAGGTGTTTGACGATGAATACGGTCATAAGCTGTTTTGTGAGCGGTTGGCTAAATATGGTGTTGATATGGCCAAGCCGGAATGGCAGCAAAGGGTAGAATTAAGGGGCTTTTCCAGGGATTATCTAAAGGAATATCTGGATATGGATATTGCGCTTGATACTTTTCCTTATCCGGGGGGCGGTACTACCTGTGATGCCTTGTATATGGGAGTACCAGTGATTACCTTGGCAGGTAATAGCCATGGGGAGCGGTTTGGCAGGAGCCTATTGGAAAATATTGGCCTGTCGGAGTTTGTTACTAATGATAAGCAGTCGTATTTTAATTTAGCCGTGGCTTTGGCTGGCGATAAAGAAATAATCAATAATCTCCATATTGGCCTTCGTAACATGATGGAAAATTCGCCTTTAATGGACAGAAAGCTTTATATGCAGGAGCTGGAAACGGCCTATAAAGCGGTGTGGGATAAATATATTGCAACCCTGCCCAAGATAGAGTGTCCAACGGCCAAGGAAGCATTAAACTATAGCTTTGACTGCTATAAGGCCGAGGATTATTGCCGGGCCGAAGAATGGTGTAGGCTGGCAATAAAGCAGGACCATGCTCAGAAATATTTACTGGAAGCTACCAACCTGTTAAGTGATATTTTGCAGGAAAGGCTGGATTATGTAGAAGCCTGGCGGGAAAGTAAAAAAGCACTTGAGTTACTTGAAAAAGAAACTGACAAGGGAACCAATGATTTTCAGCGGCGCTTGTGGATGCACTATGCCAGCCGTAGCTATGATTTAGGTTTTTGTGAAGAAGCTGTTGCAGGCTATGAAACGGCGTCGAAGCTGGTGGATAATCCTCATGGCAAGTTTGGAATATTAGGTTCAGCGTTAATGGGTCGTCTATGCCAAACGGAGGAATGTGCGGATATAAGGCGAAAGCTGAGAGAAATTAATGCGGAATGCGGAATGCGTAATGCGGAAGGGAAAAATAATTCGGAATGCGTAATGCGTAATTCGGAATTAAGGGAAAATGCGGCATGCGGTAAGGTGCATATTGCCTATATTTCCCCGGATTTTCGTCAGCATGTGATGTTCTCCTTTTATTACACCATGCTTCATGGCTACGATCATGATAAATTTAAGGTAACCTGTATCAGCTTGACCGATAAGGTGGATGGCTATACGGAGCATCTAAAGGGACTTGTTGATAACTGGCTTGATGTTTCTAAAATGTCATGGCCGGAAATTGTGTCATGTCTAAAAAAAGAGCATATTGATATATTGGTGGACTTGGCGGGCCATAGTGCTGACAGTGGATTACCAGTATTCTATGATAGAGTGGCTCCAGTGCAGCTTTCCGGACTCGGCTGGATGGAAAGCACTGGACTTGATTGTACAGATTTCTTGATTACTGATAAAATTATTGACCCAGACACGAGTAACATAACAGAACAGCCGCTTTATCTTACTAGCCAGTTCTGTTATACCGGGCGCAATGATGTTTTAATACCAAAGGGTACTCCATGCAAGGAAAAGGGATATGTCACTTTCGGTGTGTTTAATCATTATCATAAATGGACTGATGAAATGCTCCTGGCCTGGAAGGAAATAATGGATAGGGTATCAGATTCACGGCTGCTGCTAAAATGTCAGCTTTTGGTTAGTGATTCGGCCTGCGCTATGGTGCGAAACCGGTTGCAGACCTTGGGCTTTGATTTGGAGCGGGTTGAACTGGAAGCAGCCACCAATACCTATATGAACCGCTATCTGGATGTGGATATTGCCTTGGATACCTACCCTTACCCCGGAGGAGGCACTACCTGTGATGCATTGTATATGGGGGTGCCGGTGATAACCATGTATGGGAAACGGCGGGGCTCCCGGTTCGGCCTGAGTATTTTAAGCAATACGGGTTTGGGAGAGCTGGCAGTAGACAATATTAATGATTACATCGAGCGGGCAGTAGCCTTGGCTAATGATGTGGAGCTGTTGAATGTATTGCACAGGAATTTGCGGAAAATGATGAATCAATCGCCAATAATGGACGGGAAGAAATATATGGCCGAATTAGAACAGGCATATATGGACATTATTGCAGGAAAATAAAGTTTTTCGTGGAAGTATATAGAGATGTAGAAATTATGTAAAGGAGTGGCATTCAATGGGTAGCTTTAAAAATAAAATCAATAACAAAAAGAAGAGAAAGATAGAAAATGCAGCGGTCAATGAGCTGATTGAACTGAAGAAGCAAATGAAGGAGCAGTACAAGGCCGGTGAATATGTGGAGGCCATGGATACCATGGCAAAGCTGGCGGAGCATAAAAAAATGGACCCGGAAATCATGTATATGGGGGCCAGTTGTTATTTTATGACCGGCGACTACGAAAGGGCAGCTAAATGGGTGAATAATACCTTGAACTATGACCCGCAAAATATTGCTGCCCGCCTTTTGTTGGCCCGTTTGTGCTTTGTGGAAGATAAGATTGAAGATGGGTTTACTATCCTTAATTTTGTGGTGGAAAAATATGCCGGCGGTATTCGGGATGAAGACAGTAAATTGCTGGTGGAAATGCTGGAATATTGTCAGGAAAATATGAAAGATATGATGAGTAAGTATTCTGCCCTGGTGGAATATTTCCATAAGCATTACAATGCCCCATCAGCTCCTGAGATGCCGAAACTGGAAGCTTCGTCTATTCAGGATATGCTGGAGGCTTCTCTTTCACCTGTAAAGGAAACTTCGGCATCCGAATCAGCTACAGCTGATGAAGGAAAGACTAAGGCTCAGGCGGCAGTGGATCGTCTGAAGTCCCTGCTAAACAAGAGCAAGAACAAACAGCAGGCTGGCATGGTAAATAGTGCACCAGTGGCTGAGTGTGCCCAGAAAGTGACAGAACCGGTTGGTGCCTCTGAGCAAAAGCCGGTAGGAGAGTCTGTTGAAGCCATCATCAGTAAAGTAATGAACAGCAATATTTCCTTTAGAGAAAAGATTCAGAGCCTTAATAATTTTGCTGGTGGTATGTATGTAAATGGAGATTATGCTGGGGCCAAGGCTTTATTAAAGCAGGCTTTGGAGATTGATGCTCATGACCCGTTTGTATTAAAAAATATGGCCTTTACCTGTCTGGCAATGGGGGACAAGGATAAGGCACTAAAATTTGCATCTGCAATGCCAATGGTGGAATTTGGACTCATTAGAGCTATAAAGGGACATTGCCATGAGTAACGGGAAGAAGATAATAGCCTTTATAGTTTCTCAGGGGAATCATCCGGCTCTGCATCGTAACTCATGGGAAATTGGCAAAGGATTTGAGCAGCTTGGTCTTGATGTGGAGTTTACCTACTTGAATGACCCGTCAGCCATGCAACGGGCCTATGATTTGATGATGGCGGGAGAAGTGTGGTTCAGTATCGGTGTCAATGATACGGGTTCCTTTTTGCAGACAGCACCGGGGCATTATGTACTGGGGGATATGGATATTCCTCATGTATCGGTGCTGTTGGATGCTCCATATAATGCGGCCAACGGTAATCTGGCGTTTCCGTGCAAGAAGCATTATCTCTGGGTTTTGGATAAAAGCCATGTGGGGGCCATAAAATATCGATTTCCGGAGAAGAAATTTGCCGGTGAGATATTTCAGCCCCTGGGCGGTGATGTTGCCCAAAATGAAGATGATATTTTCAGTGCTGATAGGGATTTGGATGTGGTGTTCAGTGCCAGTATGTTTGATGATGGTAACATCAAAATGTATTGGCGGGAGCAGGCTGACAATCCGTATGTAATTGGCATTTTGGATGATGTGGTGGAATATATGCTGGCTAATCCGGTAAGTCTTCTTCAAGCGGTGAGATATGTGCTGGAGGAGCATGGCCTTATTGGTCAGGCGTATATAGATGCTTTGGCTCCATTTTTCCATGGGATATTTTTCTATGTGAAAATGAAGCGGCGGTATCGTACCCTTGAGGAACTCACAAAAAAAGACATCCGAGTGGATGTCTTTGGACCAGGCTGGGATAATGTACCATTTGCCAAGCGATTGAAGCTTCATGGTGCTGTTAGCTACGACACGGTATTGGATGCGTTTTCACGTGCCAAGGTAGTGGTGCAGGATCAGGCGGAGTTTAATAATGGCGGTCACGATAGGGTGTTTACGGCTATGCTTAATGGGGCAGTGGTGGTAAGTGAATACAGCTCTTATTTAGATAGAGAGTTTGAGGATGGCAGTGAGATTTATCTGTTTGATTGGAAAAATATAGGTCAGCAGATGAATGTGGTGGATGAGCTGCTTCTTGATGAGTCAAAAAGATTAGCCTCAGCTATCCGTGCTTATGGGACAGCCAAGGCTAATCATTGCTGGGCTAATAGGGCCCAGAGAGTTTTAGAAATGATGTCGTTGTAATAGTCAGGAACAATGCCTTTCACACGGTCATATCGCTAAAAATTTTACTTGCCAATAACAATAGCAAAAAAAGTTGCAACTCGCTACGCTCAAACAAGCAACTTTTTCCGCTAAATAAATATGATATGGCAAGAAAAATATTTTTTAACGCAATTTGACCTATTGTTCAAGTCATTTGTTCCAGTACTATTTATTAACCTATAATTCTCGCACAGGTAATTCTTTGATGCGGAGCCGTTGTTTCATGAGCCATGGCATTAGCAGTGCCTCGCCCATAAAGCCGATGATACGGCTGTGAGGCGGCTCCTGAAGCTGTGGAAAATCAATACGGTTGGCAGCCTCCAAAATAATTGGGAACAGCCAACTACAATAGGCATCAAAGACATGGCGACGGGTAACATACATATTGAAGGCATGACCAATATTATGTCGGGAAAGGGCAAAGAGGAAAGAATACTCGTAATCAGGGGCCACATCATGGATAACATTTCGGAATATTTTTTTTATGTACTCAAAAAAATCATATCCCAAATGTTTTCTCAAGCAGTCCTCGGTATTTCCATAAGGAACGCTGCGGCGCAGGATGATGTCATAGTCCTGTAGCATTTGATTTATGGTACCTTCATCAAGGAAACTATGGCTGTCAGAAATGTAGCTGTCGGCTGCTTCATTGACAAAGAACCGATGGTAGTGGGCAGTACCGATAATTTCAGCATTGGTATTCTTCCACATCCAGTAGATGGCCGTAAGCTCATTTATGTAAGGGTTTAAGAAGGAAATATTTTCCCCTGTGTCATCCCCTGGTAGACCAAAGCCCTCTTTACCATTTTTTCCTGCGTGAATTGGGTGGTAGATACTTGGCAGTTTAGGTAAATTATATGGTTTGTGGCAGATAACATAGATTTCGGTATCATGCTTGTCATACTCTAACCACAGCCAGGTGGAATTTTGGGCTTGTTTCCAGGTGACCTTTAGGTTCAGCCCGGCATAGTCCAGATTCTTTAGGTCATTATAAGTATCAGAGTCGGTTTCTATTTGGAGAAGGGCATATTTCCATGAACCGTAGCTGGTATCAATAAGCTGAATATAGTCATCGGTGGAACGGGTCTTCATTATGAGCAGCAAGTCGAAGTGCTGTATAAGAATACTGTCCAAATTATGATATATGCGATCGTAGATGTTGTCCCAAATTGGCCAATATTCCTCATTGTTTTCCGGTGAAATACCAATAAGCTGTAAATCATCTGGAATAGACAGCCCGTAGTCATTTATCTCAGCATAATTAGCCCGGTTGCGGGTTGTGCTTACGCCGTCGGCAAAATACAAATCAACGTCCAGTACGCGGTTAATATTTTTATCATTAATTAGTTTTAGTAGGATTTGCTCATCATCCACATTGTATTCTACCTTGTTCCTCACATGGTGGATGTATGTGTCATATGAAATAATTTTAAATTGGGGAATTTGTGCCTGAGCACAGGCTATATATATTCTGTTAAATTGGCTGGAATCGGTAATAATAATGAAATCAAAGGTTAATTTTTTTAGACCATCGATATTGGTTACCGGCACTGATTGGCCATTTAAGTCGACGTTTTTAGACGTTTTTACATCAGGTGAAAGGGTGCCTACGGCCACAATGGTTTCCTGAGACCAGTCGTCAATATATAATTCATCGCCAAGTCCAAAGAGGACAATATTTCTGCTCATAGGATATGCTCCTTTCGTTTTTAATTAAATCTTACTAAAGGAACAACCAAAAAACAAGAAGGAAGAGGTTTTATAATGCACAAGCATCCTATATTTTATTTTTCTGTACGAAAGGACGAAATAGAGCCACAGCAGATAAATAGACTTCTCAACTTTGAAAAAGCCGTGGGAGATGTGAAGCTGCAAACTGGAATAGAGGGGTTATATATAGACTTTAATGGTGGTGCTAGAGTCGAGGTTCCAACCGGTAATTGGCATATAAAAATTTCTGATTTTGATACCGGTATGGTGGGTTTTGATGGTGATATATCTGAACGAATTTTAGTCTCTTTGGAAAAATATTATATTCATTGGTATATAGAGGCATGGCTGGATGGAGAAAAGGTCTTCGATCACCTCATGGACTTGCATGATAAGGATATCTATATTTTTATGGTAGATGGAGTGTTGGGAGATACCATTTCAGTGCTTCCATATGTAAATGCTTTAAAGGAGATATACAATGCCAAAATTACCTTATATCCGCCTAACAGTTTTAAGGAGTTATGTAAGGAGTATATGCCGGGGATAAACGTACAGGAGGACATACCAGGTGGTTGCTATGCTTCTTTCTGTTTGGCAGTGTTTGACCTGCCACCATATCTTATTCCCGATGATTCCCGTCATTGGCCACCGTATAAATCGGCTCAGGTGATATTGGGGCTGCATGAGCAGGCACCAACTATTCAGTATTACCCTACTGCGCCACGGCAGATACAGGAAAAGTATGTGTGTATCGCGGTGCAGGCCTCAGGCATAATGAAGCGGTGGCTCTATCCTGAGGGCTGGGATATTGTGGTGGAATATCTAAAAAGCTTGGGCTATCGGGTGCTGTGTATCGACGGTAGCCATACAGTAATTGAAAATGGCATTGAAATATCTATGCCAGTGGGGGCTGAGGATTTTACAGGTATGCGCCCATTGATGGAGAGAATAAATCTCCTGGCTTATGCGGATTTCTTTATCGGATTGGGCAGTGGCCTTTCCTGGCTGGCCAATGCCTGTGGCGTGCCGGTTGTACTTATCAGCGGATTCAGTTTGCCTATGGGTGAGTTTGAAACACCGTATAGAGTAACAAATCAGCTTGTGTGTCACGGATGTTATAACGATATAAGGGTTAATTGGAAGGAGATTTGCCCATATCATAAGGGCACAGACAGAGAATTTGAGTGCAGCAAGTCAATTACACCGTTACAGGTGGTGCAGGCTATAGATAGGCTTATAGAGGATAAGGGATTGTAATATGAATATTTTAATGTGTGACACGCAGTATGTTTTTTTGCAGTATTTTTTGTTAATGCCCTTTGATGTATTTAAAGATACTTTTTTTGTTTTTGATAGTTGTTTTAGTCCATCTATTGTTGAAAATTTGGAAAAGGCAGGAATGGCCTGTCACCAAAAGCTATATAACGATATTCCATTGGAAGAGCGACAGATGGCGCGGAATAAAAATAGAGAATACTTAAAAGAAATAATAAAAGGATTCTATGATTACTTTAATGGAGATATATGCGTCTACGGACAGGACCATCTTGATATAGTACAAATTTTATGGCACAGTGAATTGCGCCAGATTCCTTTTATTCTTTCAGAGGATGGAACTGGTAATTATTGTAAAAAGAGTACCTTATCCAGATTTCCACAATTTATGGGAAATAATGAATCATTTATGGGACATAATTGTCGTGTACAGAAAATATATCTCACAGGTATTTGGCGGATACCCAATGATGTAAAAAGTAAAGTACATATTATTGATCTTCGAAATTTGTGGGAGCAGAAAAGTGAAGCAGAAAAACAGTTTTTCCTTTCATTGTATTTTATGCACCAGTCTACACTGAATGAAATTTCCAAGAAATCGGTGTGTTACTTGGGTGGACCGTTTTCAAATTTTGGTATGATGCCGTTAGAAAAGGAACTAAGTGCATACAGGAAAATCATATCTAATTATAATTCGGCTGATTTATATATTAAGGCGCATCCGACAGGCTTTAATATCAACTATGAAAAGGAGTTTCCAGGAATTTCAGTTGTTATGAATCCAATTCCTTATGAGGTTTTGTATTTCCTAACGGGGAAAAATCTAAAGGTTATTGCATCAATATGTTCAACTGCGTCTATGATTGCTGATGAAAATGTAGAACAACACTATTACGATATTGAGGGAAACAGAATAGAATTAAGGTATCCTTGGGATGATTTAGTATAGCCTAATTATAATTTGTTAGCTGTTTAGGGGAAAAATATGGATAAGGTATATATAACAGACATAGAACATGATGAGATAAGAAGTGGATTTCTCGTTACCACCGACAGGAAGAAGATATGGAATAAGGAAATAGAGCTGCTGCTGGAAGTAGACAGGATATGCAAGAAGCATAATATTCCGTATTTTGCGATAGACGGGACTATGCTTGGATGTGCCAGACATAATGGTTTTATTCCGTGGGATGATGATATTGATGTGGCCATAATGCGGCCGGATTATATGCGGTTTGTTGAAGCAGCTGCTCAGGAAATTAAAGCCCCTTTTTTTGTACAGAATATCTATACAGATAATATAATTATCAATTGGACCAAAATAATGGATGACAGAACATCTGCTATAGAGGACTGGGATGGAGGATGTTTTCACCAAGGAATTTTTGTAGATGTTTTTCCTATGGATGCAGTGGCAGACGGTTCCAAGAAAGGTTTTTTGATAGATGAAATGAGCAAGGAGCTGTGGATGTGTGTTATTGCACCCAAACAGATTGAAGATGGACTACAAAATAGTGTCACAACTCATGTGGCAAGGCAGACATTGGAAAGGATATTGGGGATGCCTTTATATGAGCGTATGAAGGTCTATGAGGATTTTTGTGTGAAGCATTTTGATGAGTCATCAAAAGTAGCTTTTCAGATGTCGTATTGGTGTAATCGTTCAAAACCAGTATCAAAAAATGTTTTTAAAGGCATTACATATATGGATTTTGAGGGAATAAAGGTACCAATGCCAGGTGGTTATGATGAGTTTTTGACTGAAGTATATGGTAACTGGCGTGTACCGGTTCATAGCCCTTCTGCTCATGAGGGCGTTGTGATGAGTGCGGATATTCCGTATGATGTAATGCTGAGGGACATCAACAGAGAATTATTGCAATGTGGAGATTATCTCTGGAAATAGTAGAGGTCGTAAATATGGATTTTATTAAAAACATAGGGAAAGACGAAATAAGGGATGGCTTTCTTGTAACCACCGACAGGAAGAAAGCCTGGAATAAAATGATGGAGCTGCTGGCTGAAATTGATAGAATTTGTAAAAATCATTCTATTAAGTATTTCGCCGAGGGTGGTACACTTATTGGGGCAGCACGGCATAATGGCTTTATTCCATGGGATGATGATTTGGATATTTCTATGCTAAGGCCGGATTATGAAAGGTTTAAGCAGGTGGCTGGACAGGAATTACGATATCCGGTTATTGCTTCCTCTGCCTATACCAGTGGTGAGATATTGACAATTATGAAGGTGATGGACGTGGAAACAGCCGCCATTGAAGAAATGGATGGACATCGCCAGCAGGGTATATTTATTGATATTTGGCCGTTGGATGATATTACTGATGGCAGTGGACGGGTACAGGCTGTTTGGGATATACGACAAAGCTTGATAGCAGCTATAAATAATCCTGTAGGGACATTGGAAGAAATACAAAAAGGGACACAGTTCAGGCCATCGAATGATTTTATCAGGGCGTTTATAGACCTTCCTGTATTGGAACGCTTTAAGGAATATGAAAAATTCTGCAATAACCACTTTGGTGAGTCAGAAAATATTGGATATCAATTCAGCAAAATCATGGGAATAAAGGGGAATTTAAAGTTAAAATACTATCGTGATGTGGTGTATCTGCCTTTTGAAAGTGTGGAGATACCTGTGCCAGTTGATTATGAGAAGGTGCTGGAGGCAGAATTTGGCAATTGGCGGAAATTCGTTCGGGCAAGATCCTTTCATGAGCTGCAATATATGAGTGCTGATGTGGGCTACAAAGAGATACAGGCCAAGGTAAAACATGAATTGAAAACAGTAGCAGAAAGAGCTTGAGGTGTAAACTATGCGATTAAAGGGTGGACATGAAGATATAAATTATGAGGCAACTAAGGCTTTTTTCAATAATAGGGCGGGAAAATACAATGAAGATAATCCATATGCGGTGACGATGTATCAGGACAATAATCCAGAGCTTGTGAAACAGCGTAATGCCAAGGAAATAGAAAAGCTGTTGCCGCTGTTAAAACTGGATGAAAAATCAAAAGTTCTGGATATTGCCTGTGGTATCGGTCGCTGGTCTGATGCAATTACTACTGATATAGACAAATATTGTGGAATAGATTTTTGCGAAGAGTTTATTTTAAAAGCTCGTGAGCTAAATAAGGAAAAAAGCAACAGATTCTTCTTTGCCGGGAAAAGTAATGAAATTACGAACTGCTTGTTAAATAATAAATGGGGGGGAATTTTTAACCGAGTATTATTCATGGGTATATGGAACTATCTTAATGATATAGATGTTGGTAACACCTTCATGGAAATTTGCAAAATAGCTCATAAGAAGTCTATTGTTATCATGCGTGGGCCTGTAGGTATAGATGAGCGCTTGACCTTAAAAGGCCACTTTTCAGATGAATTAGACGATACCTATAATTCTATATACCGAACTAGGGATGAATTGGTAGAAATGATGAATGATTCTTTGATGAAAAATGGTTTTTCAATTAAAGAGGAAAGCTTTTTGTACGATGAGTCCTTAAATAACCGCAAGGAAACAGCACAGTACTATTTTGTATTGGAGAGATAAAGTATACTGCAGTTATATTTGATTTGTTGGTTTTTGCACACGAATTATTTTGAAGGTTGGTAATGGCGATGGATAAGAATTTTATTATAGGAATATTGGGTGGCATGGGAACTTATGCAACAATAAAAATGTTTCAACAATATGCAGAAATTTTTCCCGCCGAAAAAGAATGGGAGCGCCCGCGTATCATTATTGATAATAACTGTACTATGCCTAGTCGTGTTCGTGCTGCGTTATATGGTGAACGCCGCGAAGAATTAGTTAAGTCCATGGCTGAGTCTATGTTATTATTGCTAAAGGGAGGAGCTACAAGGATAATTTTGGCATGCAATACATCACATTTGTTTCTGGATGAAATTTATAAATTAGTTCCAGAGGCTGAGAATAAAGTAGTAAATATTATAGATGCATGTGTGGCTGAACTGGTGGAAAGAAATATTTCTAAAGTGTACCTTTTGGCTTCGGAAGGAACCATACTATCAGGCGTATATCAAGATAAATTAGAGCAAGCTGGTATAAAGTATGCCACACCGGCTGAAAAAGAGTTTTCGGACTTAAGGTTGTGCATAGAGGCTGTAAAGCAAAATAAATATAATGTTAAAGTAAAAAGTAAGTTTATAGATTTTGTAAATAGAAACAATGACTGTATTTTAGGCTGTACAGAATTACCAGTTTTATATGATATGTATCGTGATGCAGTAAGTTCAAATAATTTGCTTAATCCATTAGATATAGCCATGAAAAATGTGCATGATGAGTTTAGTAAAAAAATATAGAAGCATTTTTATTGGTGAAAATAATAGTGCCAGAGATTAGGTTCTTAAGCCATAAATTTGTTATTTATAGGATTAATGATATAGAAAAGGGAGACAGTTGAATGACAATAAATGAAGTACATATACAAAACTTTACCGTTTTTAAAGATATAATGATTAAGCCATCCAATGGTATAAATGTTTTAGTTGGCGAGAATGGTACTGGTAAGACGCATTTTTTGAAGAGTTTATACTGTTTGTCGAGGATTAGAAGCGGAGAAAAAACGGATATCTCTGTTGGGAATATTTTTGGAGTACACAGTGATACTTTGGCATTTGAAAATGGGGCGAATATTATATTACGTGCAGTTGATAATGATGAGGAGACTATTGAGTTTTCCATTCCATATAACCATGGCACAAGTAATTATATTTTTTGTGAACCACAGAAGGGGTTTAATGCTGTATTTATTCCAGTTAAAGATATGTTGACTCATTCGAAGGGCCTTTTATCAATGGCAGATAAGTACAGTACCTTTCCGTTTGATAGAACTTTGACCGACATAATAAATAGAGCTAATCAGTGGAATTTGAAAAAAACACCCAAATTAGCTGAGAATGTATTACCTGTGTTGGAAAAAATGATGGATGGCACGGTTGAAATAGAAGATGAAGAATTTTACATAAAAAAACATGATGGAAGAAAGATTAGCTTTTCAGTAGAAGCAGAAGGCTTAAAAAAAATTGGACTATTATGGCAGCTTTTAATGAATGAAAATATTGTGGAAGGGTCAGTATTGTTATGGGATGAGCCAGAGGCGAATATAAATCCTAAATTTCTACCATTAGTGGTGGAATGCTTATTAGAATTATCCCGCTCAGGTGTGCAGATTTTTGTCAGTACCCATAATTATATTTTTGCAAAATATTTTGATGTAAACAGAGTGGAAAATGATCAACTTTTATTTCATGCATTATATAAAGACGGAAAAACTGTTGCTTGTGAGACAGGAAAATATTTTGGAGATTTAAAACATAATGATATTACTCACACATTTAATGAGTTGTTGGACAAGGTGTATGATTTGGGGTTAGGGGAATAAAAATGGGTATGGTTTTTACTGATGAAAATAAATCATGGAAATTTGATTTTTCTAAAGCAATTTGGGCAACTGATAGATTGCATGATGAATATCAGAATATTAAGGACAGTATCTTGCATGATGTTGATTTTATTGTTGAAGATAATAAGTCATTGTTGCTTGTTGAGTGTAAAAACTCTAATTTTTACGGTGTGAGCAAACCAAATGACTTTAGGCCAGTAAAAACAAGTAAAATTGGAGATGTGGTACGTAAATACTATGATAGCATTCATTATGTAAATGGATTAGGTAAAGGTATTAATAAGAGATTCATATATGTGTATGTGGTGGAGGCTCGTAATAGTCATGTTACTGAGCGAAAGGCTGTAAGAAATAGATTGAAAGACAGATTGCCGTTTAAATTGCAGGAAAAATGTGACTTTGTACATAAATTAATTGATAAAGTTGAGGTACTAAGTTTAGATGAGTGGAATCATCACTACCCTCAATATCCAGCGATACGATTACAGGAAAAGAAATGGAGCGTGTAGTGGTTAATAAAATTGCTATAAAGGATTTATATTTGCTGTTTGAGTGCATGATGAGTTTATGAAAAATGTATTGGAGAGATAAGCATGACGAAATTCATTTTTGATTTAGATGGTACTATTACCAAATGTGAGACACTGCCGCTTATTGCCAGTCATTTCAAGGTAGAGGAACAAATAAACGAGTTGACCAAAGCTACAGTAGCGGGGCAGGTGCCTTTTATTGAGTCCTTTATCCGACGGGTATATATATTGGGGAAGCTGCCAGCAACTGAAGTAAATAATCTCCTTAGTGGCGTGGAAACCTATGAAAAGGTAGTGGAATTCATTCAACAGCATAAGGAAAATTGCAGTATTGCTACTGGTAATCTGGATTGTTGGATAGAGAAGCTGGCTGAGAAAATTGGTTGTGAATGCTTTTGCTCTTCTGGTCAGATGGAAAATGACAATGTGGTAAAATTAACCAAGATATTGAAGAAGGAAGAAATCGTAAGAAAATACAAAGACGATGGTCATAGAGTAGTTTTTATTGGTGACGGAAATAACGATGTGGAGGCTATGCGCATGGCGGATGTGGCTATTGCCTCAGGCCTTACCCATAGCCCGGCCCCGGGGGCAATCTCTGTAGCAAATTATCTGGTATTAAATGAGGTGGCGTTATGCAGACAGCTAAATCAGTTGTTATAACCTGTGCCGGAATAGGTTCTCGTCTTGGCCTGGGAACGACTAAGGCACTTATTGATATAAACGGAAAGACCCTTATTCATTGGCAGCTTGATTTATTTAAGGATGTGGAAGATATTCGCATTGTAGTGGGATTTGAAGCTAATCGGGTTGTTGAAGAAGTGCGAAAATATCGTCCGGATGCGATTTTTGTTTATAATCATGATTATTTTAATACCAAGACTGGTACCAGCTATTATCTGGGGGCTAAGGATGGTAATGAATATGCCTTGGAGTACGATGGAGATTTGTTGGTACATCCTGACGATGTAAAAATGCTCCTTAATAAAGATGGGGAATGGATTGCCTATGCTGATAAACGGTCTGAGGACGCGGTTTATTTGTCGTTAAACGAAAAAGGTGAAGTGACGGGATTTTCACGGGAACAGGGTGATTATGAGTGGACCGGACCTTGTTGTTTGCGTCGGGATAGAATTCAGTACACTTCGGGAAATGTTTTTAATGTATTAGAGCCATATATCCCATTGCCAGGAGTGAAGGTCAGGGCATGTGATATTGATACCTATGGCGATTACCAGAAAGCTATTGAATTTATAAAAGGCTGGTAATAAGTGATCGGACTGATAATACTTAGATGGGCAGGTGATATAGATGGTTAAGGTAATAACCTATGTTACTTATGATTTGCTGCATTATGGGCATAGGAGGTTGCTGGAGCGGGCCAAGTCACTTGGTGATTATTTGATAGTTGGGGTAACAGCCGAGAGCTTTGACAAAAGCCGTGGCAAGATAAATGTCCAGCAGTCACTGATGGA
>NZ_JAZTZI010000165.1:0-58558 GCF_045637405.1 Anaerovibrio sp. | reverse complement strand
ACCCTCGAGACCCGTTTACGGGTTGCTAATAAAAAATGCGTGGCTGGCAGGCCAATAAAAAAGCCCACTTGTGGGCAGCCAATAGAAAAGGGCTATGCCCGAAACTGAAAAACCACCCGCTAGGCGGGTGGCTGTTTATTTATGTAAAAAAATATAGGTTGCCTGGCGGGCAACCATTTCTGTTTTTTCCTATTTTATAATTAAATCATCCTAAAGGAACTAAAAATGTATAAAAACCAAAGGAGGAATTAATTATGAGTTGGTGGAAAAATGGTTTATTGTTAGGTGCAGGCGGTATTGCAGGATTAGCTATTGCAGCGTGGCTGGAGTCAGAAAATGACCCTTTAGGCGCTTCAAGAGAGTGCAGACGGGAGCCCTCCACTGCGGAAAGCATTGAGGCACTGATGGAGAAGATTCGTGAGGAAGCCCAGTGGGCCATGGATGAGTGCACTACTGACGAGCAGCGGGAAAAGGTTTACGAAGAGGTAAAATCCTCTATCCAGAAGCTCCAGGCCGCTCTTGAAAGAAGCGGGGATAAGATTATCACTGACCTGAAAGCGAAAACTAAAGAGGATGAATATGATGATTTAGGTGGCTCTGATCCTATGACCAAGTACAGAAGCACGCTGGAAAAACTCCTAAAAGATTTGGATAACTCCAAGCCAGGAGAAGGGGATTCAGTTTTGAGGTAAAAACGATTGTGGCTGAATATGTATATTTCTAAACTGCAAGGAGTTGGGCATTATGCTAAAGAACAGGAAGCAAGTACGTGGAATTGATGTCAGGGATATAGCCTGTGATGGTTGGGGCTTTACGGCGGAAATGGCCGCTCTTAATAAATTCTCATCAAAAGGATGGGAGAAATTTGTGGAAGCATGGAAAGATAGATTACAGGCCAGAAATAAGTTAGATAGTTCTAAAGGATTATGAGGAAGGATAATACTATGACAAAAAGTGTTGATATTATTGGTTTACCGATATTCTATCCGTTGTAGCAAAAATTTATGTATGTGGGCTGTTCCAGAGCCAATACCTATTTGCAGGTAGTTATAATCGATGACTGATAGTATGATAATTTATATGTCCAATGTCTGTATGTCCATGGGAAAAAGGGTGTGTATGCGGGAAATAATGGCTACTGACACACTATTTTGGCTGGACATATGGACATTGGACAGGATTTTAGGAAACGGATAATATGACTAAGGAAGAATACGAAGAGTACGAAAAAGAATATGAGAAAAGAATAGAATTACTGGAAAAAGAGAGAAAAAAATATACAGAAGAAGAAATAGGCCCCTTTGCCAAATACATGAATTTTAGAAACCTTCCTAAACAGTGCATATTGGAGCCTAAAGATATAGTAATAATACCACCTAAAGAGGTTGTGCATTATGGAGATTGGCAACCACCAAAAGAATTATTGGAAGAGTATAAAGAAGAAATAGAGGCATTTCATAAATGGGCAGAAAGTAGCAGACAGTATAGGGATAAAAATGAGAAGAAGTAGAGGAAAGATACTCGTTCTGATTGTCCCCTTGTAGTGTGATTTATGTGAATATGCTGATGAGCTAAGTGAAATTTACGAGTGGCACTATAACCTGATTTTTACCACACAGTATGGTTATCCGCTAAGTCCAACCAACTTTAGCCGTAGATGGTTTAGACCGTTGCTACGGGAAGCTGGCATCTCTGACAGCTTTACCTTCCATCAGTTGCGACATTATCATGCAAGCGTACTTCTTGAGGCTGGAGTACCAGTCAAGGTAGTAAGCGAAAGGCTAGGTCATGCTTCTGCCAAGATGACCCTTGATGTATACGCCCCTGTAATAGATCACCAGCAGGACAAGGCTGTCGCTGCATTAGAAGAATATATGAAAGATTAATGTGTCATGCCCATTGGAGGCATGGCACAAGCTCTGGCGATACGCCAGGGCTTTTTTAGATTATATTGTTAAGAAAGTGAAACGGATATGCTAAATAATATGCTATAATAAGGAAAATATAGGATTCGATAATGATATTTATGAGTTTTGGTGTTTGATATAGGCAATTAAAGGTATATAGAAAATGGGAAAGATTATTTTATATCACGGAACATCGGATAAGGAAATAAAGCCAGCTTATGGTTTGGGAAATGATAAGCATGATTACGGGCGTGGTTTTTACTTGACGGAGGACCATGAACTAGCCACGGAATGGGCGGTATGTCGGCCGAATGAGAAAAATGGCTGGGTTCATAAATTTGAACTGGATACTGATGGATTAAAGATTCTCGATTTTCAGACAAAAGATATTCTGGCCTGGCTGGCAGAGCTGATGAAGCATCGGGACGCTTCTGATACTAAACGTTATCGTATGCTGTCAGCCAAGTTCATTGAGAAGTATGGCGTTGACACATCATCTTATGATGTTATCAAGGGATGGCGAGCTAATGCGTCCTATTTTTACATAGCTAAGGAATTCGTCAGAGATAATATTGATATGGATATATTGGAGGAATTGCTGTCCTTGGGAGGTTTAGGTATCCAATATTGTGTTAAGACAGAGAAGGCTTATTCCCAATTAAAGGAGATTCATTCAGATCTTAGCATTGTGGAATATAATGAATTTAATGAGAAATATAATTTGAGGGATGCTGTCGCTAGACAGAAAATGCGGGAGCTGGTTGATTCAGATGCCAATAAGGTTATAAAGGTTTTCAGTACCTTGTTTGAGAGGTGACAGGTATGCAGGCGTATGCTATAGATTATTTAAACGATGTGGTAGAAAATCAAGGAAAGCTGTTTGATTTGGTAGCGCAGTCTTACCCAGACAAAGATACGAAGGATTTCATTCGTGCCTATATGTTGAGCAAGACCAGAAAAAGTATTGATGAAGCACAAGCTTATGTGAATACCATGGATGCCGAGAGCCTTTGGGAGTATTTTCAGGCTAATGATAAATATGAGCTTAAATCTGGTAAGGCCATGGAAGGGTTTATGCCCGATTGGTTGGGTGAGTTTTATGCTTATTATCAGTGGTACTTCAATATTCCTAGTGCGGAGGTTCTGGAAAAAATACCTATTGATTTTCTTATCAATGCTTACAGTGGATTACATGATTTGGAGCTTGAACTGGCGGTCCAAAAAGTGGGTGAGAGCTGATGAAGGTAATCGGCTTTCATAATCCTGATGAGGTAAATGGGTATTTAAGTAATTGGTACATGGTAAATTTCACCGTTGGGGATATATCATTCTCTTCTATGGAACAGTATATGATGTATAGGAAATCAATCTGCTTCCACGATGGTGAAATCGCCAGCAAGATACTTGCAACAGATGATGTAGCTGAAATAAAGAATCTAGGGCGGCAAGTGGCTGGTTATGATGATAGTGTTTGGAGCGGTATTAGGCAGATTGTTGTATATGAGGGCCTGATAGCCAAGTTTTCCCAGAATAAGGATTTAAAGGATAGCTTGTTGGGAACAGGAGAGGCAATACTTGCCGAATGTGCAGTAAAAGATAGAATATGGGGAATAGGGCTGTCCATGAATGATCCAGCCAGATTTGATGTGGGGAAATGGAAAGGCCACAATCTTCTGGGGTATGCTTTGATGATGGTACGGGAGAAGCTAAAGTAAAAGCCTTACGAGTAACATATACAGAACCTTCCCATAAATATACATAGCTTTTTTAGAGTGAGCCTAGAAGCTTTGTACCCCAATTTGTACCCCAACAGCAAAATAAACAATGTGTAAAATGTAGACATTGGGCTGAAAGAATGTAAAAAAAGTAGTGTATATAGTGGACAAATGGCAGGAAAAACGCAGGATAAAGCCCACCGAGCTTCTTCTAAGCCGTGGATCGGGGGTTCGAATCCCTCCTGTCGCACCATTTGAATTTTACCTCAAAGTCTTGTATGGCAAGGCTTTGGGGATTTTTATTTCCTAAAATATTTTGAGAAAATGTTCATAAATCGGTTTTGTACCCCAATCTGTATATGGCATTCTCTATATTTGGCATAATTACCTGAAAGTGGATGGTCATGATATTTTTCGGGAAGTTTTTGACAGTAGTTGGCTTACTAATAGTAATAGTATAACTCTATGCTCATGTCATAGATCACCAGCAGGACAAGGCTGTTGCTGCATTAGAAGAATATATGAAAGATTAAAGTTGTAGCCCGCTAAGGGGCGAAGCAAATGCTCTGGTATAAAATCCAGAGCTTTTTTTGATTATTGACACAATATATTATGCTATAAGATAATATTAAAAAGGATGAAGGTGACTTTTTATGAGCGAATATAAACCGCCGTTTCACATGACGGATATAATTACATGTTTGATAGCAGAGATTAGTGAACAAGTTGGTAGAATTACAGTTTTGCAGTCAGGTTCAATTAGCCCGCAGCTGCGCAGAGGTAACAGAATACGAACCATTCATTCTTCCTTGGCCATAGAGCATAATTCTCTGTCGCTGGAGCAGGTTACAGCCATTTTGGATGGTAAACGTGTTCTTGGCAATCCTAATGAAATCAGGGAGGTCCAAAATGCTTATGAAGCGTATGATCTGATGATGCGTCTAAATCCGTACTCTGTGAAGGATTTGCTTAAAGCACATAAGTTAATGATGCAAGGTTTGGTGCCAGAGAATGGCAGATTTCGCTCCAGTGGTGTTGGGGTGTTTGAGGGTAAAAGGGTCGTTCATATGGCTCCACCAGCGGAATTTGTTCCAGAGCATATTAATAATCTTTTTGAATGGTACCGTGTATCTGAGCTTCACCCACTGGTCAAGAGCGCTATTTTCCATTATGAGTTTGAGTTTATTCATCCCTTTGCAGATGGCAATGGGCGAATGGGCCGTATGTGGCATAGTCTGTTGTTGGGGACATGGAAAGAATTATTCTTTTGGCTGCCCATAGAGGAATTAATCCAATCCAGACAACAAGAGTATTATGAGGCTCTTGGTATAGCGGATAAGCAGGCAGATAGTTCGGTGTTTGTTGAACTCATGCTTAAGATTATAAGGGATAGCCTAAAGGAAATTACTGTTGTTGGTCGTGGTAGCGATCAAGATAACGACCAAGTTACCGACCAAGATAAAACTCCGACAGAGCGATTACTGGAAGTAATGGGTGATGATACTCTCGCGGCTAAAGAGCTTATGATTCGTCTTGGCCTGTCTCATAGACCGACTTTCCGTAAAAATTATCTCAATCCTGCCTTAGAAAGCAACCTTATTGAGCGTACAATTCCTGATAAGCCTAATAGTCGGAATCAAAAGTATCGAAGGAAAAATGCAAGGTGATTATACAGAGCTGACTTATGAATATGCAAAATTATTTTGGAGGGAATCTAGAAGCTCTGTACCCCAATTTGTACCCCAACAGCAAAATAAACAATGGTCAAATAGTAGACAAAGGGCTGAGAATAAGTAAAAAAGTAGTGCCTATGGTGGACAAAAGGTTTGAAATACCTTATAAAATGGGGACCGAGCTTCTTCTAAGCCGTGGGTCGGGGGTTCGAATCCATCCTGTCGCACCATTTGAATTTAACCTCAAAGTCTTGTATGGCAAGGCTTTGGTTTTTTTTATGTAAAAAATATAGGTTGCCTGGCGGGCAACCATTTCTGTTTTTTCCTATTTTATAATTAAATCATCCTAAAGGAACTAAAAATGTATGGCTGCCGGTTCGATGAGTGTTAAAACCAATGTGCCATTATTAACTCTGTAGATGAGTAGCCAATCTGGTTTTATATGACACTCTCTGAAACCAGCGAAGCTTCCGGATAAAGCATGGTCATGGTGCTTTTCTTCAAGAGCTTCACCGTTAGCAAGCTTTTCAATTATATCATCAAGCAAAGAAATATCAAGATGTTGCTTTATGCATCGCTTGTAGGCCTTTTTAAAGGCCGTAGTGTGCTTTACAACGTATTTCATGACATCAACGCTTTCTTGAGCTCATCCATATTATCATAGCTTGGAACGGAGTTGCTATTTTCGATTTCCAATGCTTCCTGCATGGCGGCAAGAGTTTTGTCACTAAATCTTGGTTTTTGTACTTTAAAGGGCAATCCTTGATGGATTAAGCACTGTCTCAAAAAGAGATTGATTGCTGAGGACATATCAAGTCCCAATTCATCAAATAAGATTGATACGTCACGTTTCACATCCTGGTTTATCCTGATTTGGGTAGGAACAGTTGGCATTTGAACCCCTCCTTTTCGCTTCTTTGTATTTACATTGTATACCAATAAAACGAAGAAAACAAGTAAATAAAAATCAAAGATATTATGCTGTATAGGAAAAGCTGTAGTCTACAGTTAAAATGTAAACTACAGCTCACAAGTCAAATTTGTTCCTTTAGTTTCTGAATCTGTTCCAACGGCAGGCTTGAGTATAAAGAAATAGCTGTTGGTTACTGTAAAACCTATGGTAAGCTGTGGTTATTAAAATCGCCGATAGGCTGCAGGTCAGCGGCTTATCGGCGGTTCTATACGGAATAGTTAAGCTATATATTTGACTGAATTTTTATTATATAACAGCTATTTTTATTACTGTCAAAGAGTTCCTTAGAGGTAAAGTTTTGAGTTTGTATCAATGTATAGAGAATTCTATTTTTTTGCCCAATGCGGTAACCGCTTTGATTAAAAAATCAAGGGAAGGATTATATGAACCACTTTCAAAGCGGCTGATATTTGATTTTTTAGTTCCCATTCGTTCAGCCATTTCAGCCTGAGTAATTTTCTGTTCTTGTCTGGCCTTAACGATTTGTGCAATGATTTCATAACGTGGTGCTAAACGTTCGTATTCTTTTTGATATTCAGGGTCTGAGCTCAGAATTTTATCAATTTCTGTTGCGCTGATGCTTGCTTTTCCCATGTCTGGACCTCCTTTCAAAATCCTGCATGTAGTGTAATGCACGGTTTAGTTCGTTATGTGGGGTCTTTTGAGTTTTCTTTTTTATACCATGCAGTAAGATGAACGTGTCACCCCTATGGATGAAATAAAAAAATCCGTGTTATGTTAGAGGCAAATTTAACTCTCAATTCCCATAACCCTTTGTATTTGGCATTTTTTATAGGAGCAGCATAGGGCTCCTTTAGACTGGTTCCACATTCCTGCAGAAGATTAATCATGTTTCTGGCTTTTGCTCTTGCCTTTGGTTCCATGGCTAACAAATAGTTTAATACAGGAATGTCGCCGTTTTCTTTGACGTAGTACTCTAATTTCCAGTCCATATGAGCTGTCCCCTCTAAAATTATGTTATCATATAAGATAATATAATACAATATATTCTAATAAAATAATGTTAAATGCCATCATAGATTGTATTATATAATCATATTGAGTTAATAACAAAATAATATAAATAAATGAGCAGTAAAAGAAGCGCAAATTAAATTTAGGGGATGTCATCTGCAGTGTTGCATACTGGCAGTTGGGATGAGCAACGTATTAACCCATCATATCAAGAAATGGCAGAACACTATGGCACTGCTATTATTCCTGCAAGAGTGAGAACTCCAAAGGATAAACCAAATGCGGAAGGCATTGTAGGCAATATATCCACCTGAATAATTGCAGCCCTTAGAAATGAACGATTCTTCTCATTGTATGAGCTTAATAACGCCATACGCCAACGATCAAGAACAAGCATTGATCCTAATAAGGATATTTCAATACGGGAAGTTTATGGGATCGATAAGAACTTGCGAGAGTAATTAATTTGCGGTTTCCGTTGTCCGGACTGGCGGTTTCCTCCAGCCCGGACACACGGTTTCCGCAGACAAGAATATCCAAACAACAGCATGGGGCGTAGCATTGATGTTATGTTGATGGGCGCGGAGTAGTTAGTAGCATGCTAAAATAGAGAGATTAAAAATCATATGAAAAACGCCGATAGGCTGCAGGTCAGCAGCTTATCGGCGGTTTTATACTGAACAGTTAAGCAATATATTTGGCTGAATTTTCATTATATAACAGCTATTATGGAGCGGTGATTTTAGTATATTCTACATATTGCATAATATAGCATTATTTATGCTAAAACTTGCACTATAAATCATTATTATATAAATACCATTTATGATAATATTAATTATATGAACTGTATTGGGTGGTGAATGGTTGGTGAGCGTCGATAAGAGAGTTGTATTGCTTCAGGTTGGGGCCAAGATTGCCTATTGGCGGACAATAAAGGGACTTACACAAGCACAGCTTGCCAGTGTAACAAAGCTGTCCCAAACCACCATTTCCAAGCTGGAATGCGGTAGTTATAATGATAATATCAGCCTAAGTCACGTTATCGATATAGCAAATGCACTAAAGATTGACTTTACGGTATTGCTTGAATTTAACTCGATGGAACGGGATATGTGGGTAGTTAGTGAGCCGGAGTAGTATCTCTGGCTTTTTTTGCTGTCAAAGGTTGCCTTGGAGGCAACCTTTTAGGGGCTAATGTGTAAGATAATAATAGTGCAGTGATTAAAAAGTGTTGGAAAAAGAGAGCTACATCGTAGAAGACTGCTTGAAGCTTTTGTTTTACTATTAGAATCTTAGGTAAAAATAAAGGGGGACTAAAAATGAGTTTTGTTGAATGGTACAAAGAACATGAATCACTTGATAAGGAGTCTTTTGAAAGGGAACTAGAGATTTATAAGAATGATGTCATTGCTAATTTAGGTATGTCATCTGATAAAAATGCGGTTTACATTGTTAATGCTGGTCGCATGAATCACGGCAAAAGCAGTTTATTTAATTCTTTATTGGGACGAGAAGAATTTCAAGCAAAAGATGTGCGGACAACAGTTAAAAATAAGGAGGTTAAGTGGAAGGATAATATTATACTTGTAGATACTCCGGGTTTGGATGCTGTTGATGAAGATACCAGCAAGGCTTATGAAGCATATTATAATGCAGATCTTATATTTTTCGTGCACACTGTTAGAACAGGTGAATTGCATGATAGCGAAATCGAAGCAATTAAGAAAATTTCTAAAAATTTCACTAAGGACTACTTCTGGAAGCATTTTTGTCTTGTCCTTAGTTTCAAGGAATCTGTGGATACGGACAGCTTGGAAAAGATCACACAGGAATCTGTTAATGCAATTAATAAAGCGTGCAACGCAGATGAATTTGCAGTATTTGCTATTTCCAATAGCAGATATCTTAAAGGGGTGGCTGAAAATAAGAAGGGGTTAATAAATCACAGTGGCATTTTAGACTTGTTGGATTATATTGATACTCAGATTGATGCGTGGTACAGAGAGAGCATTGATAAAAATGAAGATGTGTTAAGAGATAACTTGCTGAAAATATGCAAAGAAGCTAATAGTATACTTCAAGAGCAAAAAAACAGCGAAACTATCAATAAAAATGTGCCAGGTGGTGGAAAAAGTGTTGATGAATTAAGAGAAATAGTTAAAACATTTAAACTTGAGATAGATGATTTGGATAAAAAGTATTGGGAAAAGCAGGATAGATGGCGTTCTGTTCAGGATAAAATAAGTAAGCTTAATGATAGAAATATTGCAATTTGTGCATGGTATGATAAGCAAGATGAATATGATAGAAATAGTAGAGAAATTGATAGGTTAATGGCCGAACAAGAAAAAATAGACGGGGAGCAGGAACGCTTAGAGAATGGAAAATATGATAAAGAGGACGAAGCACAGCTTACTTGTGTCAAATTAGGGATACTGGATGAAGAATTGGCTTTTAGTTACAAGCTTGTTATGGATAATATTGATAAAATTTCCAGTCAAATGAAAAATGATGGAAATAAGCTGGATTATGTTCGCGATTTTTGCAATGAACTAGATAGGATAAGCAAATCAGATAATCTCTTGTTGTTAGTTAAAAATGGAGAGATGAGCAAGCATTTGCGGATATTGGGAGTAGCTGCTGAATTATCAGGCGATGATGATATTAAAAAGGATGAAGTAATAATATTAAGTAAAATTCAGCAAAGTGATGGAAGCGTTTCAAATGATGAAGAATTGCAGGATAGCTTGAACAATGCTTATAGAAGGATATATAACATCACGAGTGACCTTCGAGGTGCCATATCTAGAGAAATAGGAAAAATTGATAAAGTCATTGCTGGTTACATGCAAGAAGCTGATGAGAGAATCCAAAAAATACATGCTGTTATCGATGAAGATGCCTTTTGGAAGGAAAATGGCGAAATAAAAAATAAGATGGATATAGCAGTGAAAAATGGTGATTTTGATGGATTTGAGCGCTTAAATGCGTTGTATGGTCAGCGCAGTAATGAATACAGACGATTACTTGAAGAAAGAACTGCAATGATGGATAAAGCAACTCAATATTTCAGAAAATGTGGTGTGCTTAATGAAGTAGATAAATTTTTTAATAACACTATTGAAGAGTATATAGATAAATATGCAGATGGGTTGTATGAAGAGAATGTTAATGAATTACAGGAAAAATTAAGAAAGCTTACCAATGGACTTAGATCTGTTAAAGTAATTGGTGAATTAGTTGGCATTAAAGTTACAGAATAAGGAAGATAAATTATGGATAATGGATATATTGCAGGGACTGCAAAAGAGTTCATTGATAAATTAAATCGCATGAAGGATCAGCTAAGTGCGTTTTCAGGCGAAACTGACACTCGTAGAGATGAAGTCTTTATGGCACTGAACAATTTTGCCAATGCTAGCAAAAAAGTTATTCCCCAAATAGAAGGTGACCAAAGTAACATTCAAAAAGCTATGTTAGCAGCAGTTGATGAATTAAACGATTCGATTGATGTGTGGAATAAACACGTAGAATTAAATAAAAAAGGGACTAAATTCATGAAAGAGCATGAAAAAAGCCTGATGATTATGATTTTTGGGGCCGTAAAGTCAGGGAAAAGCTCTTTGGGTAACTTTATTGCTGGCAAGATTTTTTTGGAGGCTAATTTTGACAACGCTTATAAGCATTTGGAACCTACTAAATTTGGCACAATAGATGTTAAAAGGTCTACAGGTGGTTTACAAACAGATGATAAAGGAAACCAATGGTTTAGTGAAGGGGTGCTTGACACAACTGGTAACATTCAATTTTTTACATTAGCGGGCATGAGATGGATTGATTCTCCAGGTACAGGTGCTATTGCCAAAGATACCGATAAGCAGGATGGTAGAACCATGGATCAGATGGTTAAAGAATATATACCATATACAGATATGTGTATTTTTCTTCAGAATTCGGGGGAGCCAGGCTTGCAGGAGGATATGCAATTTATAAAATTACTCGATAAGGAAAATCAAACGGCATTAGTGGTTATTTCTAAATCAGATGAGCCTGATGAAGACGAAGATGAAGATGGCAACATTATTACTTGTTGGCGAGCTAAAACGGCTGATGCTCGTAAAGATCAGGAAGAATATGTTTTATCTCAGATAAAAGAAACTTGTCCTGAGGTATCGGCGAATAAATATGCTGTTCTCCCTATATCAACATATCTGGCGCAACAGGGGATAAATTATAATGATGAAGAAGCTTATAAATCCAGTAATTTGGATAAATTGATGCAGATTATAGGTGATAAAGCAAGTGAAGATGTTATTGCCTTTAAAGAACGAAAACCGAAAATTAATATTAATGCATTTATTACGGGCATTCTTCATGGTTCTGATAATGAGATATGCGTCGATACGCTTGTAGAAAAATTTAATGGCATTAAAAAAAATATTGATGGATGCAAAGCAAAACTGGAAAAGAAAAGATCATCTATCAAACGTAATGTGGAGCGAGAAGTTGAATTAATAATCAAGAAAAATCTACGCCTGTGGGGCAAAGAAGTTGAGGAAAATCGTACCAAATTGACTGATACTGAAATATCCAAGAGAATTATTAAGTTGGTAATGCCAGTATTATCACAGTCCTTAAATGAGGCGATAGGAAATGTTATAGAAAGCTATAGGGAACAAACCATAATGCCAATGGCTTTGGAAATTTCCGGCGGAGGTCTTCAAAAGAAAGTTAAAAAAATAGAGCATACCTATGATAATGTTTATTACGAAGAGCGTGATCCAGATGGTTTCTTTGAGCATGTGGCAAGTTTCTTTGGTAAAACATATTATGCTAGAAGAGTAAAACAGGAAAAGGTTTCAGAGACTATTGATATGGGTTCTAATATAAATGAATTTGTAGAAAAAGTCCTGCCAACCATAAAAAATGTACTAGAAAGTCATATTGATGAAAATATTGATAGGATTAAGGATACATATTTTGCCCCACAGGAACAGTATGTAGAGAGTATGCAGGTTCAATTACAGAACTTGAGAGATAAGTTAGAGTCTTTCAAGTATGCTTTATAAGACAATACATTTAAAAGGGGGTTACACAATTGGATTGTACTGAGAGTATTTTGGTAGATTATAGAAAAATATTATTTTCTCACTTTGATAAAATAAAGGAGATAACGAAGCCTTTTAGTGATACTAACGGTGATATAAGGAAATGTGTTGATGAAATAGGCGAAATATATAATTCCAAATTAGAAGAGATAAAGCCTCAGATTATGATTTATGGCATTTATAATGCGGGTAAGAGCAGCATTATAAATGAGCTTATTAAAGAAGATAGAGCAGCAGTGGCAGACCGGCCTATGACAGATAAAGTCGATTATTTTGAATGGAATGGTTACCTGATGGCTGATACTCCAGGTGTTGGAGCACCAATAAAGCATGAAGAGATTACCCAAAACCATTTAAAAAAAGCTGATGTAGTTCTTTTTGTTATGAGCACAAACGGCTCCACCGAGCGTAAACAAAATTATGACAGAATGAAGGATATTATTTCTGCTGGTAAAAAAGTGATTATTGTGCTTAATGATAAGGATGGAGTATTAGGAAAGCCGGATGATGATACGATTTCTACGTTGAAATCCCAGGTAGTAGAAAACATGCATTTAGTAGGAATTCCTGCGGAAGATAATCAGTATTACATTGTTCCGGTCAATGCTAAAAGAGCCCATAAAGGAAGAACGGAAAATAAACAGGGACTCTATTCAAGTAGCAACATTGAGGAACTTGAAAGGGTCATTCTCAGCGAATTAAGAAAAACAGACTCTTTCATGGTAATGCATAATAGCATATTGGAAATCGAAAAGATTCTGGAAAAAATAATTAATTTAATAAAGGATGAAGGCACGGAGGATGTTAATAGCATACAAAAGATACTTGATTGTCTACGTGTGCAGGAAAAAGAAATAAGAGAAGGAATGTCTGAGTTCGTTTACAGAAAATCCAGTCGACTTGCCAGGGAATTGCCAGATGAGATATGGCACGTTATTAAAGCATCACAGGGGAAAAACGAGGAATATATACAGAAAGCAATAAATGAAATCACAATGAATAAGGTTTCAGGTATATGTGGTGAAGTACAAGATGAGTATCAACTAAAGATGAAGGAAATAACGGATGATTTGCAGGACGATATAGAGGCATTGCTTAGTCATTTAGGCAAAATCGGTCCACGTGTGGAAAAACAGATTAATGTTGATAAAATGCACTTAAATGATGTCAGTGTACAAGAAATGGGTGAACAAAATGGGCAAATGATAGGAACGTTAACAGCTATAAGTAGTGCTGCTGCTATGGCTGGTGAATTTCTAGTAAGTGATTTTGGGAAAAAGGTTCTTCTTGAAGTAGGTAAAACCGTAGCAGGAAAAGCAATTATTCCGTATGTAAGCCTTATAGCACCTATTTTAGGTCCCGCTGGTTGGTTAGTAACTGGTATATCAATAATAAAGTCATTGATGACAGCAGGGAGCAGCAAGGAGGCCAAACAGCGTCGCGCAGATGAGCAACAAAATGAATTGCGTCGCAGACAGGCAGAGGCAGAAGCACATGCCAAGCACGAGCTACATCAAAAATGTGTGTATATGGCAGACGATTTAGCTGATACTTTAATGGGGGAGATTAACCAGTTGATTTCTGAAACATTTGCCAAAATCTTTGCCCCCCTCAAGGATAATATTGAGGAGCTTCAGAATAGGAATGATAGCGTTTTGTGGGCTTGTAATGAATTAGGCGTAATCTATAATGAGCTGGATTCTGTAGATGAAAGATTATCTCAGAAATGAGTTTTCTTTAATAATGATTAAGGATCGTAGATCAAAAGGAGGGGGGGATTTTTATAGTATTGGAGTCAAAGTATATTAAAACAACTACTTATATGACCAACATATAACAAAATTATGGAGGTGCTAAACATGAATAGACAGGAAGCTATAGATAAACTTGTAGAGCATGGGATGAGTTTGGAACGAGCAATTGAGGTAACCGATGATGCTATTGAGACAGATATTAAGAAAAATGGGGGTAAGAGCTTGAGTCCCTTCGTTAACTTTATGATAGAGCATATTTTACCGATGGCATCTATTGAATACAAAAGAGGATCGAGTCGAATGAAGTAAATTGAGAAATCTTTTAATGAGGAATGGGAGAAACGGAATAAACGTTGGTGAGGCTGTGAAAGAACCTCTACCCTTAGGGTAAATTTATCCTGACCATAATTTGAAAAAAAGTTCCTTTTTTATGTTTGTCATCCAATGGAATATCAATGGCAATAGGGCTTACAGAAAAGCATTTCGCAAATATGATTTATTTTGTTGGAGTAATTAGGAGGCAATTCTGCGAAGGATATGGAAAGGTTGCCTGAGTGGCAACCTTTTTATATTTTCCATGATTTATACTTAAATCACTGAAGAAACATATTAATTTAATATTCAACGGAGGAGAGAATCATGGACATCATTTGGCATCCTGATACAGCTATTGATAGCATTGTTTGGCCAAATTGTGATGGCACAATCAACGGTTTTGCTGATAAAGAAGAAATTATTTCCAAGCTAAAGAATCCAATGAAAGATTTGTCAGCCATAATTTTTGTCACTGAAAATTATATGACTCAAAACTATTATCCAGAAGATATATTATCCATTGAACTGCACTATCCAAAATGGAAGATTGAAGAGGAATTAAAAGGCGTTCAGAGCAATTCTGAAAAGGAAAATGTGTTAAAATGTAGTGTCTGGGCAGGCACAACCATAAGAATATCTCCTGATGCTGATGAGTGGGATAGATTTAGTATAGGGCATTCGGATGTTTATAATGCAAAAACGAAAGAGTATGTCCTTACACTTTTTGAGCGAAATATTGCAGCCCAAGATGTTGTATATATTAAATTTGTCTATGACAGTGATTATTGGGAATGGTTTGAGAAAAAAGAACCTTATGAGGGGCTTATCAACACTGAATATCCGAAGAAATATTTGCAATTCGCTGTTCCATGGCGGTTAGATGAATGTAAGGTGCCAATAGACTACTCGGCTTATGGAATAGATGATAATCCATTTCAAAAAGGTTATCTGGATGAATCCGGAGCTTTGAATATCAAGTGGCGTTGTCCTAACCGCGAGAAAGGCATATGTCATTGTAAATAGTTTTAGGTTGCCTGGCGGGCAACCTTTTTGCTTCTGGCTCCTGTATACTGTTTATTAAGCAGGAAAGTTATACTATGTTGTAGAAATGTAGCTAACGAGGGAGGACTTGTCATGAAAAATGAAATTATTGACGCTGAGTTCAGCGAGATTGAAGTGGAGAAGTATACGGATGAGTATTCTGAGGAAGGACTTTGGAAAAAGATAAAGGAGAATGTTACCTCTATCGGTATTAGCTTGATTTACAAGGCTTTGCAGCTTTATTATGTAGCCCAGTCGCCAACGTGTCCTATGAAGGTCAAGGCTGGAATTTACGGCGCCTTGGGGTATTTGATTTCCCCATTTGACTTTATTCCAGATATTACACCAATAGCTGGTTATACTGATGATGCTGCGGCCGTTGGTATTGCCTTGCTTTTGGCTCAGATGTATATCAATGATGATATTAAGGCTCAGGCCAAAGGGAAAATAAAGGATATATTTGGTGCGAAGGCTCTGGAAAAGCTGGACGAAGACTAAGGGTATTGCCATGGCTGAAAACGTTTTAAGCAAAAAGGAAATTGATGAATATATCAGGCTCCATTATGAGCCTGATGCTGGCGCTGATGATAAAGGTTTTTTTGAAATCTTAAAGGGTCCCAGAAAATATCCTGATGGGAGAAGGGGATTTGCCGGCTCCAATGTCCCAGGTGATACCTTACAATATTTGCTGGATAAAATCAGAAATAAGGTTGAGTTGAGCTTTTCTGAAAAGCTTGTCGAGCTTATTAAAGAGAAGGGAAAGAAGCCTTCTGATATCTACAAAAAGGCAGAGATTGACAAGGCGCTTTTTTCAAAGATTAAGGGCAATAAAAATTATCACCCCACCAAGGGAACGGCACTGGCATTTGCAATAGCACTTCATCTGAGCGTGGAAGAAACGCAAGACCTTATAGGACGGGCTGGCTATGCCTTGTCCAACAGTATAAAACAGGATCTTATAGTGCGGTGCTATATTGAAGCCAGAACCTACAACGTAAATGATATTAATGGGAAATTGATAGATTATGGATTTGACCCTCTTACAAACAAATAAACGTTATAACGCCATTGTTCAAATTTTTCTTCTTTAGAAGAAAAATCTTCCAATTAGCGTTTCCCTTTCAGGGCTAGCTTCGCGTCGCAACGAGCAGGGAGATATGCTCACCAGCTGTTGTAGTTTGTTTTCCCCCACCTAAAGAGGTGGGGGACATCTTAAAGCTCGTTATAAAGTTTACGGAGGTTGCCTGGCGGGCTAGAACCGAAACATTGCTAAAAACTGCAGATGTGGTTATTCCTTTGCAAGACAATGAATATACATATTGATGTTATGTTGGTGGGCGCGGAGTAGTTAGTAGCATGCCAAACTAGAGAGAATAAAAAACATATGAAAAACGCCGACAGACTGCGTATCAGAAAACAACCTCAAAGTCTTGTAAATCAAGGCTTTGGGGATTTTTTATTTGCTGAGAAAATAAAGGATAAATTTGTTACTGGGATTTTGAAATAGTATATGAAGCGCAATGGTAAAAAAAAATAAATTAAATAAAGGGTTTTAGCCGTTAATGGAGAATTAACCATTATACACATTCTAAAGGAGGTTATTGTATGGGCATTAAAAAGAAGTTTCAACTTTTGGCCATGGGTGTCGGCATCTTGCTTGCCGTAGTGTCTATGATAGGTTTTATGATTTCTGATTCCAATCTTCAATCGAGTGTAGAGGCAGAGCTTACTGCAGTAGTAAGCAATGAATCTGCTGAACTTGATGGCTGGTTCAAGGAAAAGGCAACCTCCGCTACCTACGCGGCAAACCTTATGTCATCCTTTAAGGGAGATAAAGCTCGTATTGAATCCGTTGATTCCTTGTCCCTGATTTCTTCTGATAAGGATATTCTTGATTTAAACATTGGTACGGAAGATGATTACTTTGCATCTTTTTATGGCGGTAACATGACCGGAAAGCTAATACCAAAGCAGCGTCCTTGGTATAATGATGCCAAGAATGCCGGTAAGACAGTATTTACTGAGCCTTATGTGGATAAAAACACCGGTAAGCTGGTAGTTTCCGTTGTTTCTCCATTTAATGGTGCCAGTGGCTTCTATGGTGCTCTTTGTACTGATATAGCATTGGATATTGTTAGTGAACGCGCCAAGTCAGCCAAGTACCGTGGTGAGGCAGGACAGGGTATCGTTATCGATACTGCCGGTAATATCCTTGGTACTGCAGGCAACGAAGAGATTATGTCTGATATCCGCAAGGTAAAAGGCATCGGTGAACATTTTGATGAAATGCTGAAAAATGACACTGGTTTCTTCATTTACGAAAATGATGAAGGTAAGCAGGTATTTGGTTATAATAAAATGCCATGTAATGATTGGGTATTTGGCTTATCCGTTCCTTATGATTATGTATATGCACCAATAACTAACTTGAAGATTGCCTTTGGTATTCTTACAGTTGTTGGATTCCTGATTGTTGTTGCAATGTGCTTGAAGTTTGCTGATACTATAACAACTCCAATTGTTGCTTTGAAAGACCATGCTGACCAGTTGGCTCATGGTAATCTTAGACTTAGGGATATCGTAAATACTTCCAACGATGAAATTGGCTCTTTGGTAACGGCCTTTAACACCATGAGGGCACATCTTGCCAAGCTCATCAGTTCTATGGCTACCACTGCTGAACAGGTTGCAGCATCCTCTGAGGAGCTTACTGCCAATGCTCAACAGAGTGCAGAGTCCTCTGTTCATACTGCAGAAACCGTTTCTCAGGTAAGCACTAATATGGATCAGCAGATCTCTGATGTTAATACGGCTAAAGTCAGCGTAGATAGCGTATATGATGATATTAAGCTCATGACAAATAAGACCAACGAAGCATCGGATGCCTCCAGAGATGCAGCACAGGCAGCTGAAGATGGCGCAGCACTTATGAGGGCTGCAATGGAGAAGATTGGTTCCTTGGAGGGCAGTGTTCTTCAGTCCGCTGAGGTTGTAAAGGAATTGGGAGAGAACTCCAAGCAAATTGGCCAGATTGTAGAAGCTATTTCTTCCATTGCAGAACAAACCAATCTGCTGTCTCTTAACGCAGCTATTGAGGCAGCCCGTGCCGGTGAACAGGGCCGTGGCTTTGCAGTAGTAGCTGAAGAAGTAAGAAAACTGGCTACCGAGTCCAAGGAATCCGCTGAACAGATTAAAGCAAGGATTTCGTCAATTCAGGAAAATACTGACAGAGCAGTGGCTTCTATGGAACAGGGAACCAGAGAGGTTGAACAGGGGACTAAGGCCATCCGTGAGGTTGGTACCCAGTTCACTGAAATCATGAATAAGGTAAATGGCATTGGCGATTCCATGAGGGAAATCAACAATTCTGTAAAAACAGTTTCCGCTGGTGCTACTCAGATTGTCCAGGCTGTAGATGCTATTGATTCTGTTAGCAAGCAGACTGCTGAGCACATGAACATGATCGCCGGAACTACCGAGCAGCAATCTGCGTCCAATGAAGAGATTGCCGCAGCATCTCATGCCCTTGCTAAGATGGCAACAGACATGAGTTCTATGGTAGGCGAATTCCAGGTATAAATGTCTTCATGATGTAAAAAAATGTAAATAAGGCTATATTTAAAATCCTCTTGATCACACACGACCAGGAGGATTTTATTTTTTTATTTGAAAATCATCTAAGAATTTGGTACTATTTGTTTTGTCATTTGAAAATAATCTCATAATTTGATATTACTTTTGATTAAATAATTTTTTTAAAAAGGATTTTACTTATATAGGTAGAATTACTCATTGAGTGAATACAGCAAGAAAGAGGGGGTTATATATGAATTTTTTCTACAATTTAAAAATGGTGTATAAAATATTGACTCTTGTGGTTATTGCCGCCATTGGTATGGCTTTGATTGGCTATCGCGGCTATTCCACCATATCTGAGTCCCGTGATTCCTTGGAGATTATTTATCAGAAAAATATGCAGCAGCTGTACTGCATAGGCGAGATAAAGTATATGCTCCGGGATATGCAGTCCAGAGGAGCACTTTCCTTGTCTGCCAAGGACCAAAAGCGAATTGATGATTTGAAAAATGATCAAAAGGAAATAAGGGAAAACTTTGAGTCCAACTGGAAACTGTATGAGCAGGCCACTGCCGGCACCGAGGCAGAGAAAGCTAATGCCGCTATACTGGATAAATGGAAGGTTTTTGGTTCTGCTATAGATAATGTAATTGCTTTGGCAGAGGCAAATAACAAGGATGAAGGTGCAACATACCTCAGCAAGAATGCTGGTGATGCCACCAAGCAGCTGCGTTTATTGCTGGAGGCTCAGCAAAAGCAGGCCCAGGAAAATTCTCAGGCTCTTTTTGAGAAGATGGAAAGCGATGCGGCTTCAGCCAGCAGAATGATGGTTTTATTCAGTGTTGCTGCTTTAATTGCTCTGTTTGCCTTCTCTATGCTAATCATTAAAGCAATTACCGGCCCATTGGACAGAATGGTGGGAACTTGTCGCCGTATGGGTGATGGTGACTTCCGTATAACTCCTCGTACTGTTACCACTACTGATGAAATTGGTCAGCTGGCAGATACTGTAAGTATCATGCGTGAAAACCTTAATAAACTCATGCGTCAGACAAGCGCCAGTGCTGAGCAGATTGCTGCTGCCGGTGAGGAATTAACCGCCAGTGCCCAGCAGTCGGCCCAGGCTTCCACTCAGGTGGCTCAGTCCGTAACCGATGCTGCCGGTGCAGTGCAGATACAGCAGGGAGCTATTGAATCCAGCACACGGGCAGTTAGCAATATTAATGATTCCGTATCTGCCATTGACAGTCAGTCAAATAATGTGGCCTCCAGAGCAGAGTCAGCGGCAAAGTCTGCAGCTCAGGGCTTAAAATCCATTGAGGAGACCATTCAGCAGATTCATAATGGTGCAGTTGGCGTACAGGATTCCTCGGAAATCGTGGATAGATTGGGTGAAAGCTCTCAGGAGATTGGTACTATCGTAGAAACTATTTCCGGTATAGCTGAGCAGACCAATTTGCTGGCTCTCAATGCGGCTATTGAGGCTGCCCGCGCAGGTGAACATGGTCGTGGATTTGCTGTAGTAGCTGAGGAGGTCCGTAAGTTGGCCGAGCAGTCCGGTGAGGCAGCCCAGAAGATTACCCAGCTCATTACGGGAATTCAGCAGGAAACCCAGCAGGCGGTTACCTCTATGCAGAAGGGCAGAGCTACAGTGGATGCCGGTGCCGAGTCTGTGGCTAACCTGCGGCAGAATTTTATAGAGATAGAGTCATTGGTAAATGAGGTTACCCAGGAAGTTAAGCAGATGAGTCAGGCGGTTCATTCAGCTACTTCCGATACTGAGAATATCACTACCCAGGTGGCTAACATCGATACGCAGGGCCGTGCAGTTTCTGACGAAATGCAGACAGTTTCGGCTGCTACAGAGGAGCAGTCCGCTTCCGCCAGTGAAATTGCCACTGCCAGTGAATCCCTGTCAAGATTGGCTGAGGACCTGCAGCATTCGTTGCGTAAGTTTAAATTCTAATTCATTGCAGCCTGGAATAAGGCTAAAAAAATAAACTATCATAACCCCAGAGTCAAATAACATTGGCTTTGGGGTTATTAGTTTGCTAAAAGGTATTTGAAGATGAAGGTCGAATATATCAACATGATAAGATTAAAATGGAGGTGCTATGATGTTTACTTTTTTAGGACGCGTGTTAAGGATGACAATGACTGCAATGATATTGGCGGTTATGCTGGTGACATTGTCATCAGAAGAAGCATTGGCAAATGACAGTACCTTTTACACCTGTGAAGGGTATCGGCTTGAGGTACCCAACAAGTATAAGGACGCTTTGTTGACAACTACCATTTATGATAAATACGAAGGTGTTCTGTTCTCCGTATCAGAAAAGAAGTCTGTAGAGGAGAGCAGGGCAGCTGGTATGAACTATGACGGGATGGGCTGGTTATTCAGTATAGGCAAGGTTAATGAAAATCAATTAAATGAAATGCTTTGCTATGATATGTCCGGTGTGGAAATTTTTGCCAAGGATATATCTGGCATGTACTATGTGTACAGACATCCGACGGATGTGCGTTATCATCGGTCTACTATAGAGGAAATGAAAGAGGACCAGGCCAAGTGGACTGAATTGGTACAGTGGGGCTATAAAGATGTAAGGGATGAATTCGTTAAAAATAACCCTGGATTAGTGTCTGTAACATTTAATAATGATGAGGTTATGGATAGTTGGCGCAGTGCCATGACAGCATATAAAGGATACAGTGAAGGAAATTATGAGACATCCCCGGCTTGGGTACAGCGGCTTCCAGAGGCACAAGAGGCAAATCAGCTTTTTGTGGTGGCTGGTATAGGGCATACCACTGCCTGGGTTTCTATGCACGAAAGGGACTGGAATGGTAACTGGAAAGAGGTAATGACAACTCCCGGCATTATAGGAAAAAATGGCTTGGGTAAAAATAAGGAAGGGGATGGCATGACACCGGTGGGAACATTCGGCTTCAATGCAGCCTTTGGCATCGCCCCTGATCCTGGTTGTGCTATTCCGTATCGTCAGGCGGATGAAAATATATATTGGTCCGGAGATGTTCGTCCGGGCATGAAATATAATGAAATGGTGGATATCCGTAGCTTGCCGGGGTTGGATAAGGAGAACAGTGAACGCATTGTGGATTATAATCCTCAATATATTTACTGCCTGAATATCAGCTATAATGCTGAAGGACTGCCAGGTGCAGGATCGGCTATATTCCTCCATTCCTTTGGACCGCAAAAGCCATATACTGGTGGGTGTGTAGCTATTCCGTTGGACAAAATGGAATTTGTAATGAAGCATGTCCGTCCGGATTGTGTGGTAGTGATTAATGATTTGGAAAAGCTGGGGGTAGCCTCTAAAGCTCATTTAGTGTGTAAGTAGGAGTGAGTACGATGTTTTTGCAGCCCAATATAAAAAGACGGGACATGATAAATTGTGCCTTATGTGATAATGCACCCTGCGATGAAGCGTGTCCGTCCAAGATTAACCCAGGTGAAAAATTAAGAGAGATATGGTTGGGAGGTGAACACCATGCGGTGTCCTTTTTGCCGGAAGCGGACGCTTGTGCAGATTGTGATGCCCCATGTGAAAAGGCTTGTGTTCGCCCAGGCCTGATACCTGTAAAAGGGCTGATTACACGTCTTAGAAATGAAGTAAAGCCAGTGATAACAAAAGAGCAGCTGGCTGATGAAAGCATTTTGCAGACGGATATTTGTGGCATACCTTTGGAAAATCCATTTTTGCTTTCTTCCTCTGTTGTAGGCAGCAATTATGATATGTGTGCCAGAGCTTTTGAGGCAGGATGGGCTGGAGCTTCCTTCAAAACGATATGCAATTTTGAGATCCGTGAGGCATCTCCAAGGTATTCAGCCATAACCGGTGGCACAAGCAGCATTATAGGCTTTAAGAATATTGAGCAGCTTTCTGACCACAGTGTGGTAGAAAATATGAAGATTTTAAAGGACTTGAAACGGGATTATCCTAATAAATTCCTTATGGCCTCTATCATGGGGCGAGATGATGAAGAATGGGAGAGCTTGGCACGTCTTTGCGAGGCAAATGGGGCGGATGCCATAGAACTTAACTTTTCCTGTCCCAACATGATGGAGGGAGGTCTTGGTTCTGATATTGGACAAAATCCTGCCTTTGTGGAACGGTTTACCAGAGCAGCCTGCCGTGGAGTAACTGTTCCGGTTTTGGCAAAGCTGACCCCCAATGTGGCTTCTATGAGTGAAGCTGCGGAGGCGGCCAAAAGGGGTGGCGCTAAGGGACTTTCAGCGATCAATACCATTAAAAGTATTATGCGTATAAATTTGGATACTTATGTCTCCAGCCCGGCGGTAGGCAGAGATTCGGCGGTGGGAGGATATAGCGGCAAGGCCATAAAGCCTATAGCATTAAGATATATTACGGAGCTGGGAAAAAATCCACATCTCTCTGACCTTCATATCAGTGGCATGGGCGGTATTGAGACGTGGCAGGATGCGACGGAATTTATGCTGTTGGGGGCAGGCTCAGTACAGGTGACCACTGCCGTAATGCAGTATGGCTATAGGATAATTAAGGATTTAAAGGCGGGGCTTAATTATTATTTAAGGGTGATAGGCGATAGCAGTGTAAGGGATATAGTGGGGCTGGCCTTGGAGCATGTCAGCAATACCACGGATTCCCTGGAGCGGGATACAGTTGTTTATCCAAAGTTCCTGCGAAACAAGTGCATTGGATGTGGTCGTTGCCGTATATCCTGTGCTGATGGTGGACATCAGGCCATAATAATGAAGGAAAGAAAGCCTATTTTGGATCCTAAGCGGTGTATAGGATGCCACTTGTGCTTGCTGGTGTGCCCAGCGGGAGCAATAGTTTCCTCCGAAAAACGGATAAAGAAATAAAATCAACTGCTTTAGTATATTGTGCCCAAGGGGGGATTATTATGAAGCGGAACAAGAAAAAAGAGCTGGTGGAGCTTTCCAAGAATACAAAGACCCTTTATCAGACGTTATGTGCCAATATTAAGGGGCAGGATGCGGCCATACATTATTTCGTTCAGGGAATATTTAAGGGTCAGTTTATTCCTGAATCGTCGGGCCAGACACTTCATAATATTTTTCTGTTATCGGGGCCTCCTGGCATTGGTAAGTCCCGTTTAGCCCACATTACGGCAGATGTATTGAAGCGCAGTATTTTGGAAATTAATCTGGACATGAACGCGGCGGAAACCTTTGCCAAGGATTTGGTGAATACCGTAAGTGGCAGCAAAAAGGCTGGCAGGATCACCAAATTCGTGGAGGAAAATCCCAGTGGTATTTTGCTTCTGAAAAATATAGAAAAGGCCAGTCCAAAGGTGGTTTCTGCCATAAGTCAGATTATTGAAACAGGGCAGGTGGTGGATGCCTCCACAGGCAAGGCAATATCCTTTGGGGAAAGTATCATTATTTTTACGACCCATGTAGGGGCGGAGCTATATTTGAATGACAATCTTGGCTCCATGCTGCCTAAATCCGTGATTTTGGGTTCCTTTGCCAAGGAGCTTGAAGAATCTGATTTTCCTATTATTTTCTTTTATGAATATTTTAATAATGAAAATATCATTTTCTTCAAGGATATGGCGGTCAACCACTTGCTGGAGCTCATGGAGCAGAGCTTTTTTGATTTTGCCAATGAGATAAAAAATGAATATGGCTATGACATGAATCTTGACCCGGATATGCTGAATCTGTGTTTGTTTAATCAGTGTGATATGATAGACGCCAATTCTGTATTGCCTCTCAGCAGGGCTTTTCTTAAAAATGAGTTTTATGAGTTAAGCCGCCATTTGGCACCAGATGCTCTTACCAAAATTCAGAAGATAATTTTTACAGTGGAGCGCCCTGAGGTGGAGAGCCCCATGGCCAATTTGTTCAATTATAAGGAAAAGCCTCAGGTGCTGCTGGTGGCAGACAAGGAAAAATATAATTGCCTGCTGGAAAATGAATTTATAGATTACATTTTTGTCACCAGTATTGATGAAGCGGTGAAAACCCTGTCCAATACCATTCTTTCCTTTGTGGTGGTGGATCTTATGGAAGGAGTGGAGGACAGGGGATTTAATGTGCTTAGCTTGGACGATGAGGTGTCGGTAGGCCTTGGCGTTTTTGAAATTGTTCGTGAGAATCTTCCAACCTTGCCGGTTTATCTTATTAAGCACGACAACATTACCATGGCTGATTACTTTACCTTTATGCAGAAGGGAGCCAGGGGGACGGTGGATCTTTCCGTGGACCGTGAACACGCTCAGGCGGAGATGCTGCTGGTTGCACGGGATACCCTTATTCAGAAGAATTATGACGCCCTTCAACGGGAGGACTTAATCGTAAAATATAACACGGCTCAGCAGCTTTCTGATGATGGCAAGACAGCTGAAGTAATATTCTACGATTTTGATTTTGAAACCCTAAAGGGACCGGATCCGGTGGATGAATATCTTGAGGAGGAGAAGGAACCACGGTATTTTGATGATATAGTAGGGGGTACCAGTGCCAAAGAGGATTTGAAATATCTGAAGGAGTATCTGGTTAATCCTGAGGCTTTTGTGATGAAATATCACAGTGTGCCAGGAGGCGTTCTGCTCTTTGGCTCCGCTGATGCAGGTAAGGTTTCCCTGGCCAGGGCACTGGCTACTGAAGCAGAGGCCAGTCTTTTGATGATAACCCCATCAAGGTTGGCTGACCTTACTCCTGAAGGGGCCTGCCAGTTATTAAAGGACCTTTTTGAAAAGGCTATTCGCGAGGCTCCGGCAGTAATTCTGATAGAGAAGTTTGACTTATTGATAAAGGCCTGTGGACTTGGGGCTGTCAGAACATTTATTAATGGTATCAAGGACATTAAAAATTGCGGTTCCCCGGTACTGTTTGTGGGAACGATGAACTGGTCCCATTCAACTGTTTCTGATGAAAATTCTGAATTGGACCCTGAGCTGCTGCACCTTTTGGAGCACAAGATTTATGTCCGTTTGCCTGACCGGGATGAACGTATTGCCGGAATCAAAAAGGCCCTTACTAATAAAGGAATAACAACAATTCCTGATACCATCATTAATAATATTGCAGATCGTGTCTTTGGACATAGCATTGCGGATATTAATGATTTTATTTCCTTGGCTACCCGTATGGCCTTAAAGCAGCAAAAAGAGGTGGACAGTGATATTCTTTCCGATGCCCTTGACGAGCTGACATTTGGTCAAAAGCATGACTGGGAGGAGATTAACTATTTTGCCACTGCAGTTCACGAGGCAGGGCATGCTTATCTTTTGTGGCTTACAGGTGAACAGTCCTCGTTTGTAACTATTGTGGGCCGTGAGGAATATGGTGGCTACACCAAGCCGAAGGTGAATGAAAAAATCTCCAAGAACTACAACCGTCAGTGGTATGTGGACAAGATACGTGTAAGCTTGGCAGGACGTGCTGCTGAGGTGGTTTTCTTCGGGGAAAAGGAAGGGGTCAATGCTGGTATCAGCGGTGATTTGGAAAATGCTACTGTTCATGCCGTTTTGATGGTTAATAATCTTGGTATGGGCAAACAGCTTCGGGCCTATATACCGTTGGAAACCCTTTCTGTAAGTCCGGCGGCAGTAAAGGTTTATGAGGAGGCAAATGAAATTATACAGCAGGAATACGAAAACACCCTGCGGATTGTAAAAAAAGGCAAGAAGGCTATTAAGGCACTGGCAGACAAGCTGGTGGAGAAATACCAGCTTACTGGCCCTGAAATAGATGAAATTTTTGCCAAGTTCAAGAAGGCATAGTATAATTACAGATGTTGAGGACACTGGTTGGGCAAGTATTGTCTAATTTTAGGATCAGGTTCTACAGAAAGGTGTTTTGTATGTCAGAAAAAGAAAAATATCTCCAGATTCGCAGGGAAGCCATGTGGACCGGCATAACCCTATTGGTTTTGATCATCTTTTGGATGTTGGCCGGATTCGGTTTGGCTGATGTGGAAATTAAAGTCTTTGGACTGCCCCTTTGGGCTGTTGCCGGAACCTTCGGCGTGTGGATTTTCGCCATGGTTTTGGTAAAGCTTCTTACTACCTTTGTTTTCAAGGACATTGATCTGGAAACAGATGGTAATCCTTCCAGAAAGGGGGGACAGCCATGAATGGTGATCTGAGTCAGCTGTTACCTCTTTTGGGGTATATGGCCTTTATGATTGGTATCAGCTTCTACGTGCGTCATCAGCAGCAGTCAGGGTTGATGAATAATTTCGTCAAGACCTACTTTATTGGCAACCGGGACTTGGGAGGCTTTGTTCTCGCCATGACCACTGTTGCCACCTACAGCTCCGTAAGCTCCTTCGTTGGGGGGCCTGGTGTGGCCTGGAATGTGGGCTTTGGCTGGGTCTATATGGCTGTAGTTCAGGTAACTGCGGTATTTTTGGTGCTGGGTATATTCGGCAAGCGGGTGGCATTGCTGGCCAGCAAGTTTAACGCGGTAACGGTGGTTGATATTATTCGCCATCGATATAAGTCGGATTTATTGGCAGAGATTTCTGCATTTATTATAGTTTTGTTCTTTTGTGCTACTATGGTAGCCCAGTTTGTGGGCGGTGCCAAGCTGTTTGAAGCGGTGACCGGGTACAGCTATGTGACGGGATTGATTCTCTTTGGAGCCATGGTAGTCGTATATACCACCATTGGCGGTTTCAGGGCTGTGGCCATTACGGATACCTGTTGTGCTGTGATGATGATGATCGGCATTATGATGCTGGTATATTTTGTCCTTCAGGCCGGTGGTGGCTATGACAGCATTGTGGCTCATCTGGAAACAAACCGTCCAGACATGCTGGAGCCACTTTCCGGGGGCAAGATGCCTTATGGCTTGTATCTTACCCAGTGGATTTTGGTTGGTATCTGTACCATTGCTTTGCCTCAGTCAGTGGTAAGGGGATTGGCCTTCAAGAACAATAAGAGTTTGGTTAGAGCCATGCTTATTGGTACTTTCGTGGTAGGATTTATGAATATTGGTGTAAATCTTACTGGTATTCTGGGGCAGGGAGTGATGACGGGGGCTCCTGCTGATTATGGCGGGACAGACAGCATTATTCCACGTATCGTGGTAACGGCAATGCCGGCAACCTTGGCAAGCATTGCGATAATTGGTCCCCTTTCTGCCAGTATTTCCACCATCAGCAGTTTGCTGTTGGTAGGCTCGTCAGCTATTATTAAGGATATTTATCTCCATCGTCAGGAGAGAAAGGGGAAAAAACCGACAGATGGCAAGCTGCGGCTCTTGTCCATGTTGACCACTGCAGTTATTGGTGCCATAGTATTTTTTATAGCCATGACGCCACCAAGCCTCATTTGGCTTATTAATATGTTTGCCTTTGGAGGTCTGGAAACGGCTTTCTTCTGGACGCTTTTGCTGGGGCTTTATTGGCCAAGGGCAAATAAGACCGGAGCAATGCTTTCTATGGTTGGGGGGACAGTGCTTTATTGTTTTGCCCAGGGCATGGGATATAAGATTATGGGGCTTCACCAGATAACCATCGGTATTACTGTTTCTTTGATTTTGTTCCTGATAGGCTCTTACATGGGTAAACCTGAGGATAAAGAAACTTTGGGGGATTTTTTCCCTGAATAAGGGAGTTTTAATTTATTTTTAAAAGGAAAAGGGGTAGATAAGAAAATGTTGGATGCGCTAATTGGGGAAATCTCTAACTTCATGTATGGCAAGCTGTTGATTGTCATGATTCTGGGCGTAGGCTTTTATTACACTCTGCGGACCAGATTTGTCCAGATTCGCCTTTTTGGTGAGACGTTGAAGGTTATCATGGAGAAGAAAGAGGGACAGAAGGTATCATCCTTCCAGGCGTTGATGGTTTCCACTGCTTCCAGAGTTGGTACTGGTAACATCATTGGTGTTTCCACAGCACTGTGCCTTGGCGGTTTTGGTTCCATGTTTTGGATGTGGCTGGCTGCATTTTTGGGCGGCGGTGCTGCATTCGTGGAGAGCACTTTGGCTCAGGTGTACAAAAAACGCGGTGAACATGCCAGCTACGGTGGACCGGCCTACTATATTGAGAGTGCCCTTCATAACAGATTTGTGGCAATTATCTTTGCTTTGGCACTGATTTGTACTTATGGTATTGGTTTTAATATGCTGTGTGCATATAACCTCCAGTCCACATTCTCTGGATTCACATTTTACAATCCAGCCAGCACACCATGGGTCATTGGTGGCGTTTTGGCAGTTCTTGTAGGATGGTGTATCTTTGGCGGTGGCCGCAGAATTATTAAGGCTACCTCCGCGTTGGTTCCGCTTATGGGACTTATATATGTTCTGGTTGCCGTAATCGTGGTAATCATGAATATCAGGCTTTTGCCAAGTGTTTTTGATATCATCTTCACTCAGGCCTTTGATTTTGAGGCAATTTTTGGTGGTTTTACCGGTTCCTGCGTTATGTTCGGTATCAAGCGTGGTTTGTTCTCAAATGAGGCAGGTGTAGGTTCTGCACCAAATGCCGCAGCTGCAGCAGATGTTTCTCATCCGGTAAAGCAGGGCCTTGTTCAGATGTTCTCAGTATTTATTGATACTATGATTCTCTGTACTGCTACTGCCTTCCTTTGCATGAGCTCCGGTGTTGCTCCTACCAAGGAATTGGCTGGTGCTCCATTCGTTCAGGCATCCCTCGATGCAACCCTTGGCTCCGGGGCTGGAGTGTTCTTGACTGTTTCCATGCTGCTCTTTGCGTTTACTACCTTGTTGGGTAATCTTTATTATGTAGATAACTGTCTGGCTTATGTAAACGGCAAGGTGCCAGGCAAGCTGTTTATGACCATTTATCGTGTATTTGCTGCCCTGGTTATTTTTGTAGGTGCCGGCCTCAGCATGGACCTTCTGTGGAATTTGGCAGATGTTCTTATGGGCTGCATGGCTATTATCAACTTGCCGGTAATCGTTATCCTGGGCCGTCAGGCAATGGCCTGTCTTAGAGATTACGAAAGCCAGAGAGCTGCAGGCAAGGATCCGGTATTCTATGCCAATGATATTGGAATTACTGATAGCCTTGATTACTGGCAGAAGTAATGGAATAAAAAGTAATAAATTTTGTTGACAAGCAATGGAGATTGTAGTATTATTATCAATGTTGACGCGACAAGGGTCAACAACGGGGCATGGCTCAGTTTGGTAGAGCACCTGGCTTGGGACCAGGGGGTCGCAGGTTCGAATCCTGCTGCTCCGACCATTGCATTTAAAGCTGGATTTTCGAATCCGGCTTTTTCTTTTTCTTATTTTTACGGAATTAAATTTATGTATAAAAGCATAAATGAGATATATTTGTCTGACGATTATTGGCGAGAAACTGAAATTATGTTCAAAATAATTTTGGTTTCTTTTCATTTGTGCGAAAATAAAAAGAAAAAAGCGTTTTATTTTACAAAAGAATAGGTTAGATGTATAATGAATTTGTAAAACATTTATAAGGAAATTGTTATAGATGTTATTGTTACTTGATTGGTATTCGGGTAAATTTCGTGTTATGAGAGGAGAGTTAATCAAGTATGGGCAAGAAAATGAAGACTATGGATGGTAATACAGCTGCGGCTTATGTGTCTTACGCATTTACAGATGTGGCTGCTATCTATCCTATCACCCCATCTTCACCAATGGCAGAGCACGTTGATGAGATGGCTGCAAAGGGGCAGAAAAACCTTTTTGGTCAGAAGGTACGCATTGTTGAGTTGCAATCCGAGGCTGGTGCTGCAGGTGCAGTTCATGGTTCCTTGCAGGCCGGTGCCTTGACCACCACATACACTGCTTCTCAGGGTATGCTGCTGATGATTCCAAATATGTATAAGATTTCCGGCGAGATGCTCCCAGGTGTATTCCATGTATCTGCTCGTGCACTGGCTACTTCTTCACTGAATATTTTCGGTGATCATCAGGATGTTATGGCCGCGCGTCAGACTGGTGTGGCTATGTTGGCAGAATCCTCTGTACAGGAAGTAATGGATTTGGCTGCTGTAGCACATTTGGTTGCTATCAAGGGCAGGATTCCTTTCCTGAACTTCTTTGATGGTTTCCGCACTTCCCACGAGATTCAGAAGATTGAGTTGGTTGATTATGATGATCTGGCCAAGATTCTTGACTGGGATGCAGTAAATGCTTTCCGTCGCAACGCTTTGAATCCTGACCATCCTGTAATTCGTGGTACTGCTCAGAATGATGATATTTATTTCCAGGGCCGTGAGGCAGTAAATAAAGCCTATGACGCTTTGCCAGAGCTTGTGGAAGAGGCTATGGGCCAGATGGCCAAGATTACCGGCCGTGAGCATCATATTTTTGATTACTATGGTGCCAAGGATGCTGAGCGCGTAGTAATCGCTATTGGTTCTATTAACCAGACACTTCAGGAGTGTGTTGATTTCCTCAATGCCAAGGGTGAGAAGGTTGGTGCGGTTGCAGTTCATCTCTTCCGTCCATTCTCCGTAGATCATTTCCTGAAGGCTATTCCATCTACTGTAGAAAAGATTGCGGTTCTTGATCGTACCAAGGAGCCTGGTGCTCTTGGTGAGCCACTGTATCAGGATGTTCGTACTGCATTCTATGCAAGCCATCGTCATCCACTGATCGTTGGCGGTCGTTATGGCTTAGGTGGTAAGGATGTAACTCCTACCCAGGTTTTGGGCGTGTTTGAAGAGCTTAAGAAGGATGCCCCTAAGAACGGCTTCACCATCGGTATCGTTGATGACCTTTCCAATACCTCTCTTGCTCCATACCCAGAGCATGTTAACCTCACCCCTGAAGGAACCACTGCTTGTAAGTTCTGGGGTCTCGGTTCCGATGGTACTGTAGGTGCCAATAAGTCCGCTATTAAGATTATCGGTGATAAGACTGATTTGTATGCTCAGGCATACTTTGCTTATGACTCCAAGAAGTCCGGTGGTATTACCATGTCCCACCTGCGTTTTGGTAAGTCTCCAATTGCTTCTCCATATCTTATCGATAATGCAAACTTTATTTCTTGCTCCCAGCAGTCTTATGTAAATAAGTATGACCTTTTGGCAGGCTTACAGCCAGGCGGTACCTTCCTGCTGAATACTCTGTGGTCTGATGAGGAGCTGTCTGAGAAGCTGCCTGCTTCCATGAAGCGCTATATTGCCAAGAACAACATTAAGTTCTACACTGTAAACGCTGTTAAGATCGCTCAGGATCTGGGCCTTGGCGGACGTTTCAATATGGTAATGCAGTCTGCATTCTTCAAGCTGGCTGATATTATTCCGCTTCAGAAGGCTGTTGGCTATCTGAAGGACGCTATCGTAACTTCTTACGGCAAGAAGGGCCAGAATATTGTAGATATGAACAATGGTGCTGTTGATGCCGGTATTGACGCACTGCATCTCGTAAATGTTCCTGCTGACTGGGCTGATGCAAAGGATGCCAAGGAAGAATGCAAAGCCGATGTTCCAGCTTACGTTAAGGAAATTCTGGAGCCAGTTAACCGTCAGGAGGGTAACAAGATTACTGTTAAGCAGATGGCTGCCCATGCAGATGGTACCTTCCCATCCGGCACTGCTGCTTACGAGAAGCGCGGTATTGCAATTAATGTTCCTGAATGGGATGTTACTAAGTGTATTGAGTGTAATCAGTGCGCATTTGTTTGCCCACATGCTGCAATTCGTCCGGTTCTCACCAATGATGAGGAAAAGGATGCTGCACCAGAGGGCTTTACCTCCAAGCCAGCTCTTGGTACCAAGGGCCTGAATTTCACCATGGCAATCTCCACCTTGGATTGCTCCGGTTGCGGCAACTGCGCTATTGTTTGCCCTGCCAAGGAGAAGGCTCTTGTTATGAAGCCTATCGCTACTCAGCTTGACAAGCAGGCTGTATTCGATTATGGCGTGAAGGTTAGCCCTAAGACTAACCCTATGAAGAAGACTACTGTTAAGGGTTCCCAGTTTGAGACTCCTTGTCTTGAATTCTCCGGTGCTTGCGCAGGCTGCGGTGAGACTCCTTATGCTAAACTCATCACCCAGCTCTTCGGTGGCCGCATGATGGTAGCTAATGCTACAGGCTGTTCCTCCATTTGGGGTGCATCTGCTCCTGCAATGCCATACACCAAGAATGCTTGGGGCCATGGTCCGGCTTGGGCTAACTCCCTCTTCGAGGACAACGCAGAGTATGGTCTTGGAATGTTCCTGGGCGTTAAGGCTGTTCGTGAGGCCTTGGCAGCTGATGTTACTGCAGCCCTGGAATCCGGAAAGATTTCCGATGCTCTTAAGAATGCAATGGTTGACTGGAAGGACAACATGAATTGTGGCGAGGGTACCCGTGAGCGTTCACTGAATCTGATTGGTGCTCTTGAAGCTGAGAAGGGTGACGATCCACTTCTCAACAAGATTTATGATAACCGCGACTTCATGGTTAAGCGGTCCCAGTGGATCTTCGGCGGCGACGGCTGGGCTTATGATATTGGCTACGGCGGTCTGGATCATGTATTGGCTTCCGGCGAGGATGTAAATGTATTCGTATTCGATACTGAGGTATATTCCAACACCGGTGGTCAGGCTTCCAAGGCTACTCCTACTGCTGCCATTGCACAGTTTGCTGCAACTGGTAAAAAGACCAAGAAAAAGGATCTGGGCATGATGGCTATGTCCTATGGCTATGTATATGTAGCACAGGTTAACATGGGTGCAGACAAGAATCAGGTTCTGAAGGCTATTACAGAGGCTGAGGCTTATCCAGGACCATCTCTTATCATCGGTTATGCTCCTTGTATCAACCATGGTATCAAGATTGGTATGGGTAAATCCCAGATGGAAGCAGCCCGTGCTGTTGAATGCGGTTACTGGGCTAATTACCGTTACAACCCAGAGCTGGTTGGCACTGACAAGAACCCATTCAGCCTTGATTCCAAGGAGCCAGACTTCGGCAAGTTCCAGGATTACCTCATGGGCGAGGTTCGCTACAACAGCTTGAAGCGTGCATTCCCAGAGGCTGCTGAGGCTCTCTTCGAGAAGACTCAGAAGGATGCTGAAACCAGACTCGCTAATTACAAGAGACTGGCTGGCAAAGAGTAATAACCAATTTGCTAATTTGCTAATTTGCTATACTAACCCCTAGAAATATTTTGGAGCACTGATCAGATACGTTGACAGTGCTCCATTTTTTTGCGTTTTTTGCTGAGATGGTATAGTTTGGACTTTCCTTCCATAATATGATAAAATTAGACGGATATAGAGAAATAGGAGGGTGTTATAGTTGGCACTGTTAGATATAGTAAAAGCTGGTGACCCTGTTTTGAAACAGGTTGCCGCTCCCATAGAGAAGGTTGACAGCAAAATTAGAAAGCTGATGGAAAATATGGCTGAGACCATGTATAAGGCTGATGGCGTCGGTTTGGCCGCGCCACAGGTGGGGCAGTCCATCCGTTTGGTGGTAATTGATGTTGGTGACGACAATGGCTTGCTGGAAATGGTGAATCCTGTGATTACACGTCGTGAGGGTACCGAGATTGGCCAGGAGGGATGCCTTAGTGTGCCAAATGTATTTGGCGATGTGGAACGTGCGGAGAAGGTCAGTGTTGATTACCTTAACCGCTGGGGCAAGAAAAAGCACCTTACAGCAAAGGGCCTTATGGCCCGTTGCATTCAGCATGAGCTGGACCATTTGGAGGGTACATTGTTTATTGATGTGGCTAAGACCATTAAGCAGGGAGAAAACAAATGAGCAAATTAAGAACTGTTTTTATGGGAACACCGGATTTTGCCGTTGGTTGTCTGGATGTAATGCAAGAAAAGACGGAAGTGCTTACCGTTATTACACAGCCTGATCGTCCAAAGGGGAGAGGTCAGAAAATGACGCCTTCTCCAGTAAAGGTTAAGGCATTGGAATACGGCCTGCCTATTTGGCAGCCGGAGAAAATAAAGACAGCTGAGTGTGTAGCAAGGCTAAAGGAGTTGAAGCCTGATCTTATTGTGGTTGTAGCCTTCGGTCAGATCCTTTCTCAGGAGGTTTTGGATATTCCTCGCCTTGGCTGTGTAAATGTTCACGCTTCCTTACTGCCTAGATATCGTGGGGCGGCACCTATTCATTGGTCCATCATTAACGGGGAAACCGAAACCGGCGTAACCACCATGATGATGGATGCGGGCCTTGATACCGGAGATATGCTTCTTAAGAGCAAAATTGAAATTACACCGGATATGACTACAGAGGAACTTCACGATAAGCTGGCGGTTATGGGCAGCAAATTGTTGGCAGATACTGTTGATGGGCTTGTGGCTGGGACTATCACTCCAGAAAAACAGGATGACAGCCTTACCAATTATGCTTCTATGCTTACCAAGGAAACTGGTCATATTGACTGGACCAAGTCGGCTCAGGAGGTTCATAATCTTGTACGTGGACTTAATTCATGGCCAGTGGCCTGGACCATGCTGGATGGCAAAAACTACAAGGTCTGGGGCACAAAGGTAAGAGAGGATAAGTCCGGTAATCCAGGTGAGGTGTTGGAGCTTACCAAAAAGAGCTTTATTGTTGCTGCTGGCAAGGGCGCTGTAGAAATCACAGAGATTCAGCCACCTAGCAAAAAACGCATGGCAGCAGGTGATTTTGTTCGGGGCAATGGCGTAAAAGTTGGGTTCATTTTTAATTGATGCTGTTTTCCAAGAGGATACGTTATGAAATATACGGTAAAAAAGGCTAAGAAGCGACTTTTTATCAGTCTTTTGTGCATAACCTATATCATAATGCTGATAATATGTGCAGGAGTCTGGTTTATAACCCTTCCTGGTCTTAATAATATAAATCCCCATCTGGCCCCTGCCTTCGCGGCGGCTATGATAGGAATCCTGTTCCTCATTGGGTTTGGGATTTTGGGGATGGTGTTTGGCATAAAAGGTTGGCCGTTGCCTGCTATTTTCAAAAAGCAGACCTATACCCTTTTGAATGTCCTTTATTACATTGTTATTTCTGCTGGGAAAATTGTTGGGATTGATCGTCGGCGTATTGAGGCATCCTATGTGGCAGTGAGTAATACCATTGTAGGCAATCGTCATTTGAAGGTGCCGGCTGACAGACTTTTAGTGGTGACACCTCACTGTTTGCAGCTTAGCACTTGTCCCCATAAGATAACTACGGATCCCAATAATTGTAAGCGTTGTGGTGGCTGTAATATTGGAGATTTGGTAACCTTGGCTGAGGAAATCGGCTTTCATTTCTTCGTGGTAACAGGGGGGACCTTGGCCCGCCAAAAGGTTATGGAAATAAGGCCACAGGCGGTTGTGGCAGTGGCCTGCGAGCGTGATTTGGCCAGTGGTATCCAGGATGTATACCCTATACCTTCAGTAGGAGTTATGAATATTCGCCCTAATGGTCCATGCTTCAACACCAAGGTTGATGTTGAGGAGTTCAAAAGAGCCATTATGGATATTATAGATTTGCCTGCATCTGATGCTGTCAGTCAGGAAGAGGAGAATTAAATGGATAAAGCACGTGAAACGGCTTTGAAAATTATAAATGCGGTCCATGAACAGGAGGCTTATGCAAACGTAGCTCTGGCAAAGGAGCTACGTAAGGGCGGTCTTAGTGATATGGACCGTCGTTTTGTTACTGAGCTTGTTTATGGTACCGTAAAGGCAGGGGAAACTCTGGACTGGATTATCAGAAAGTATATTAATCGCCCTATAAGCAAGGTTAGCCCGATTATAAGAGATATTTTACGCATGGGTGTTTACCAGCTTAAGTATATGGACAAGGTGCCTGATTCCGCCGCTTGCAATGAGTCTGTGGAGCTGGCCAAGCGTTTTGGCCATGCAGGGGTTGCCAAATTTGTCAATGGTGTAATGCGTACTATGGTAAGAGAGCCGGAGAAGGGGGCATTTCCGGAGGGAAAGGGGAATGCCACTGTTCAGCTGGCCCTTACGGAGCAGCACCCGGAGTGGTTGGTTCGTCGTTGGATTAAAGAATTTGGCTATGATGAGGCAGCAAAGCTGTGTGCATTTAACAACAAGCAGCCACCTCTTTCTGTACGGGCCAACACCTTGAAAACAAACCGTTCTGAGCTTATGCTTCAGCTTATTTCAGTGGGTGTGGATTGTCAGCAGTCTGTATTCACGCCTGAAGGGGTTATTATCAAGTCCCATGGTTCCCTTGATGATTTGCAGGTGCTTCAGGATGGTTATTGCCAGGTCCAGGATGAAAGCTCCATGCTGGTGGCCCATGTGGTGGATCCTCAGCCAGGGGAGCTGGTATTGGATGTTTGCAGTGCCCCGGGAGGAAAAACAACCCACATGGCAGCTATGATGGAAAATCGTGGACGCATTGTGGCCTGCGATATCTACGAGCATAAGCTGGAAAGGGTCAGAAACAATGCTGAGCGCCTTGGAATTACCATTATTGATCCAATGCTTATTGATGCCAGGGAAATTTGGCAGGAATTCCCACAAGAGGCAGACAGGGTTTTGGTTGATGCACCATGCTCTGGTCTTGGGGTTCTCAGAAGAAAGCCTGATTCCAGATGGCGTAAATCGCCTGAGCTTATAAAGGAGCTGCCTAAGCTGCAGCTGGAAATTCTCAGAAGTGCAGCGGCAGCGGTAAAACCAGGGGGGCTTTTGGTGTATAGTACATGTACTATAGCCCATGAGGAGAATCAGGATGTAGTTAAGGCTTTTTTGGAAAAGGCCAAGGAATTTACTCTGGAAAATGCCGGGGAGCGACTGCCTGTGCCAAGAGATGATGAAATGGTTCAGCTGTATCCTCAGCGTGACGGTACAGACGGATTCTTTATTGCATGTATGAGGAGAAAATAATTCATCATGGTTAATATTTTCGGCAAAACATTGGAGGAACTGACAGAACTTCTTACGGAATGGGGCTTGCCAAAGTTCCGCGGCAAGCAGCTGGCGGATTGGATGTACAAGAAAAGTGTTACTGATTTTAACGATATGCAAAATCTTCCCAAGAGTATGAGGGAAAAGCTGGCTGGGGAGTGCGTAATTGACCGGGCTGCCCGTGTTGATCAGCTGGATTCTGCCGACGGCAGAACCTCCAAGTTTCTCCTTAATTTCTCTGATGGGGTAGGAGTGGAAACGGTGCTTATGCGCCAGCCCTACGGAAACAGTATATGCGTTTCCTCCCAGGCGGGATGTAATATGGGCTGTGCTTTTTGCGCTTCAACTCTTCACGGTATGGTTCGTAATCTTACTGCGGGAGAGATGCTGGCTCAGACCTATTACATAAATGATATGCTGTCAAAAAACGGGGAAAAGGTGGATACCATCGTTATTATGGGTTCTGGCGAGCCACTGACTAATTATGATAATGTTCTAAAATATATAAGATTGCTTCATGAGGATTATTGTCTTGGAATGAGTTACCGCAGTGTAACCTTATCCACCTCTGGGATTGTTCCCAATATTTATCGTTTGGCCCAGGAGGAGATACCCGTTAATCTCTCCATTTCACTCCACGCACCGGAGGACAACCTTCGCTCGGAGCTTATGCCCATTAACCGCAAGTATCCTATGGCCGATGTGATAAAGGCTGGCGGGGATTATGGTGAAAAGACCCATCGCCGGGTTACCTACGAGTATATTCTTATTGATGGGGTTAATGATAATGCCAAGCAGGCCAAGGAATTGGTGGAGCTGCTGAAGGGACAGCTGGCTTCGGTAAATTTGATACCTATAAATCCCGTGGTGGAGCGGAATTGGAACCGTCCGTCCCCGGAGAGAATAGATTTCTTTGAGAAGTACTTGGCCAAGCACCATATTACGGTAACAGTCCGCCGGGAAATGGGCAATGATATTCAGGCTGCCTGCGGCCAGCTGAGAAACAGACACCTAAAAAATGGCTGAGATAGCTGATTTTAAGCGGATTATCTTATTTACTTGTATAGATTTAAGATGTAAAATTAAGACTAGTAAAACGAGACTTATCCAGTTGGAGCTTTAAACTCCAACTGAATTTTAGTCGAGTAAATCCTGAGCTTATGGGCGCTTAACTCCCAACTAAGAGGATGGGAGCCTTAGCGCCCGTTAGTGTAGGGTAAGGCTTAGGAGGGACTATTATGTCTATAGGCAATCTGGAGTCTTTTCTGGAAAAAAAGATAGAGGGATTTTTTAATCGCAAGCTGAGCTCTGTCCTGGAACCAACTGAGGTCATAAAGCAGCTGGAGCGAGAAATAATCAGAAAAAGGCGCAAAAGTCAGACAGGTCTGATTGTGCCTAATTTTTATTATGTGGAAATGGCCCCTGATGATTATCAGCGTCTCTGCGCCCGTCGCTTTCTTGATGAGCTTTATGTTATGGTGGAAAAGATGATTATTTCCAATGACTGTTTTATGGATGGACAGCTGGAAATTACCTTGAATGCCAATGAGGAGTTCAAAAAGGGCACCTGCGAGGTGAAGGGAACCTTTGTGGATGACAGTTACGGAGAAATGGAGCATCCAGTGGAGGTGCCGGAGTGCCATACCATTGTGCTGAACAAATCAGAATTCAAGCCGCCTCTTAACCTGCCGGTGGAGCATAAGACAGTGAGCCTGCTGGCAATAGAGGGACCTGATATAGATTCCTATTTGGAGTTTGGAGAAAAGCAGATATATATCGGCAGAAGGGTGAATAACGATTTCATCCTCACTGATACCAATGCTTCCAGGGTCCATGCTTTTATAACCTATGAAAGGCATCGCCATATATTGTATGACGCCGAAAGTCTTAATGGTACCTTCGTAAACGGACAAATGGTAGTGTCACCACAGCTCCTTCATACCGGGGATGAAATACGAATTGGTGAGACGGTGCTGGTGTATGAGGTGATTTGATATGCAGGGAACTGCAATAATAATTAAGACGTTGGGCATTGCCCTTCAATATGGGTTGCTTCTATTATTGCTGTATTTTGTCTATAAGCTGATGAAGTTTATGAAAAAAGACAGTCAGCCTGTAGTGGAAGATATATATGCAGTTACAGAAATTTCTAATGTGGAAGCGGTGCTGACAGTGCTGGAATGCTCTGATCAGAGTATGGTAGGTCAGCGATTTGCCTTTTCCAATCATATCAGTATTGGTCGGGGGAACGATAACGACATCGTTTTGAATGATAGCTTTGCTTCCCATCATCATGCGGAAATAGCCCTTTTGAACAATCTGTATGTAATAGAGGATATGGGCAGTGTCAACAAAACATTTGTGAATAACGAGCCCATCACCGGGCGACAGTATTTGCAGTCCGGTGATTTGATTTCTGTTGGTTCGGCTACATTTGAGTTCGGGAGGTGATAGATTTGTTAAAGGTTAGTCAGGCTACTGATATCGGCTTAGTGAGAGAGCTAAATGAGGATAGTATTTTAGTCGGCCCTAAAGATGTATTTGTGGTGGCTGATGGAATGGGTGGTCATGTGGCCGGTGAAATAGCCAGCCATATTTTTACGGCAACTGTGGAAAACAAACTGTCATCTGAGGATACCACCCTTGACCAGGATGGCCTTCGCTATCTGGTTATTGATGGAAATGATGCCATCTTTGAATGTACCCAAAAAAATCCTGAAAGAAGCGGAATGGGAACCACTGCAACCATACTTCACCTTGAAGAAAAATCAGCCTTTTGGGCCCATGTGGGGGATAGCAGACTATATCGTCTCAGAAATGGTGAGCTTAAGCAGATAACCAGCGACCATACCTATGTGGCGGAGCTTTTGGCCAATGGCAGCATTTCTGCTGAAGAGGCCAAGGATCACCCAAACAAGAATATGCTTTTAAGAGCAGTGGGAGTAGACCCTGTGGTAAAGGTGGATACCGGTGAATTGGGGCTGCAGGACGGCGATGTATTTCTTTTGTGCTCCGATGGTCTTACCAATATGGTGACATTGCCTGCTATTCAGGCGACTCTTGATAAAGGGGATTGCCCGGACAAGGCAGCCGCACTGGTGGAGCAGGCCAAGGCTGGCGGTGGTTTGGACAATATCTCAGCAATAGTGGTGGAATACAATGAAAACTAAAAGCCTGCTTTTGGTGGCAGTTGATTTTTTGATTATGTTTGCTGGTTTGGGAATTATAATGCTGAACCAGTATCCCAATGTAGATTATTCACCTGTTCCCTGGGCATTGGGGGCGGCTGTTATGGGGTTCGTCATTCAGCTGTTTCTTGTTAAGGGAAGGTATAGCAGCGATATATGGGTCTTTCCCATGGTGCTGTTTTTTTCAAGCCTGGGCATAATTATGTTGGCCAGACTGAAGCCTATACTGTGTGTACCTCAGCTAAGATGGCTGATGATTGGTATGGTTGTAATGCTGGGAGTCCTGTATTTCTCCCGCCAGCTGAAAAACATGATGCAGTATCAGTACATTTTGGGAATATGTACGTTGGTGGTATTGTGTCTTTCACTGATTTTCGGTGTGGAAATCGGTGGCAGCAAGAACTGGCTGGTACTTGGACCTATTTCTGTCCAGCCTTCAGAGTTTGGTAAAATACTGCTGGTGCTGTTTTTGGCAGCTTTTCTGTCTGACCATGGGGAAATGCTGAATGCAGCAAAACGGAAATTTCTCTTTCTCGATTTGCCTCCAATAAGATTTATTGCTCCTCTTTTGGTTATTTGGGGCATCGCTATTCTTATGTTCGTAGTCCAGCGTGATTTGGGCTCAGCCCTGCTGTTCTTCTGTATGGCAGTGTTTATGACCTATATGGGGACCGGCAGTAAATCCTATGTGTTTATAGCTATGCTGTTTTTTGGGCTGGGAGCTGCAATAAGCTACGCTTTTTTCTCCCATGTACAGGTCCGCTTTAATATTTGGCTTGATCCTTGGGCAGATCCGGCAGGACAGGCATATCAGGTGGTTCAGTCACTGTTTGCTTTTGCTGCTGGTGGCGTTTGGGGAACGGGCTTTACGCATGGCCATCCGGGACTTATACCCGAGGTCCATACGGATTTTATTTTCTCAGCTGTGGCTGAGGAGTTGGGGCTTTTGGGCTGTACCGTCATTATGATGGTGTATGCGATGCTTTTTTATCGCGGTATTATGATTGCCATGAATTGCAAAAAAGAGCTTCATACACTGGCGGCTGCGGGCTTTTCCATAGCCCTCTTTACCCAGGCTTTTATAATTATTGCCGGCGTAACCAAATTTTTGCCTCTTACGGGCATCACTCTGCCATTTATTAGCTATGGCGGCAGTTCCATGGTATCAGGCTTTATTATGATAGGTCTTTTATTGTCATTATCAAAGAAGGAAAAGGTTCATGGGGCATAAAGATATAAAAAAATATATTCTGCATTGCAGTGTTTTTATGATGGCATGCTTCATGTGTCTTTTTGGATATATTGTTTATCTGCAGGTTATCGCGGCACCATCACTGGCGGCCAATCCTATGAACCGTCGTGGCAATGCAGCATTAGATATAACAAGGGGAGCAATCCTTGATATAAATGGCCGGGAGCTGGCAAAAAGCTCTCAGCCGGGAGAAAGAAGCTACCCTTATGGTGCAATAATGGCACCGGTAACAGGGTATCTTGGAGAGGCCATCGGCAGTGACGGCATTGAGTCTGTGGCAGGAAACGATCTTACAGGTCAGTCCCAGCAATTACAGATGCTGGGGCCAATAGGCCAGGCCATGCAGTCCTCCCAGGGCAATAATGTGAAGCTTACGGTGGATGCAGATATTCAGCAATTGGCTTATGAGGCATTGGGCAGCCATAAGGGTGCTGTGCTGGTTATGAATGCAGAGACTGGAGCCATAATAGCCATGGTGAGCAAACCCGCTGTAGATCCTACAGATGTTGAGAGCAACTGGAAGAGCCTCACGGCAAGGGAGGACAGCCCGCTTCTAAACAGAGCTACCCAGGGACTTTATCCACCAGGCTCCACCATTAAGGTGCTTATAGCTGATGCAGCCCTTGACGAAAAAGTTACTGACTTAAATGAGAAGTTCAACTGCAATGGTAAATTGCAGATTGGCAATGAATATATTGGCGAAAGCCACGGAGCAGTTCATGGTAATAATCTTACCTTGAAGGATGCTCTTACAGAATCCTGTAATGTTACCTTTGGTACCCTGGCTATGCGGATGCATGGAAAAGGGTTGGAGAGTGCCTTTGACAGATTTGGTTTTACCACTCCGATTAACAGTGAATTTAATGAAAGCAAATGTCATTTGCCAAAATTTTCATCTCTTGGGGATGGTGATACAGCCCAGGTTGGTATCGGTCAGGGAGAGACATTGGTGACACCTCTGCGGATGGCAATGTTGGCCAGTGCTTATGTTAATCAGGGTAAGATTATGGTTCCATATCTTGTGGAGGAAGTGATTTCTCCTGTAGGGCTGGTAATAAGAAAAGCCTCTCCGTCAAAATGGATAGAGGTTACTTCTGATAAGCGCGCCAGCATAATTGGTGGCTTTATGGAAAATGTTGTAACCAACGGTACTGGAGGGGCAGCGGCAGTGTCCGGTGTCCGGGTTATTGGCAAAACCGGTACTGCAGAGAATTCCCAGGGGGCAGATCACGGCTGGTTTATTGGTGCAGCTGAGCTTCCGAAGGGGAAAATAGCCTTTTGCATAATTGTTGAAAATAGTGGTGGCGGTGGAACTGTAGCGGCTCCTATCGCCCGTCAGATAATTACAGCTTTGAAAGACAGGTAGGAGGATATGGCATGATAGAACGCGTTTTAGCAAGACGATATGAAATTCAGGAACATATCGGTGGCGGCGGCATGGCTGATGTATACAGAGCTCATGATAAGCTGTTGGATCGTGCTGTTGCTGTAAAAATCCTTCATGCGCAGTTTGCTAATGATGCCGAATTTATAGAGAAATTCCATCGTGAGGCCAAGGGTGCAGCCAAGCTGACCCATCAGAATATCGTTAATATATATGATGTGGGGGAAGATGAAGGCAGTCATTTTATTGTTATGGAATATGTGGCTGGCAAGACCCTTAAGGAATATATTCAGGAAAAGGGATGTCTGGAGCCTGAGGAAGCTGCCCGCATAGCCAAGGAATTGGCGTGTGCTCTTGAGGCTGCCCATAAGAATGATTTGGTACATTGTGACATTAAACCCCATAATATTTTGATTATGGGTGATGGTCACATCAAGGTTACAGATTTTGGTATTGCCAGAGCAGTTTCTTCATCTACGATGACCTATGGAGGAAATGTTATGGGCTCTGTCCATTATTTTTCTCCTGAACAGGCAAAGGGCACCGCTATTACTACTAAGTCAGATGTATATTCTCTTGGCGTGGTGCTGTATGAGATGCTTACCGGCACATTGCCATACAACGGCGAAACCTCTGTCAGCATTGCATTGAAGCATTTGCAGGAGGAGCCGGTACCTATTCGTCAGATTAAACCATCTGTACCGGCAGTTTTAGAGGCCATTGTACAGAAGGCAATGAACAAGGATCCTATGCTGCGGCCTACCAGCACAGATATGTACATGGATCTGGAGCAGGCACTGTCCATGATTCAGGGCAAATCCACTGGGGTAGTTGTGAATGCACCGCAGCCATCAAATGATCCTTTTGCAACCCAGGTTATTCCTCGTGTTACCCCTGATATGCTTCAGCAGAATCAGCCTCAGCAGTACAGCTCTCATGATTATGATTACGATTATGATGGGGAGTACGAGGATGATGGTGAGGAGGATGAGGGTTCCTTCAAGAAAATGCTTAAGTCCAAAAAGTTTATTTTTGGCTTGGTCTTGATTTTGGTATTAGGATTCTTTGCAGGGTCCTTCCTGTCCTTTGGAAATTTCTGGAGCTCCGTAGAGGTGGAAGTTCCAGATGTGGTAGGACGTCAGGTGGAGATTGCCCGTGAGATGCTGGAGGAAAAGAATCTGCGGGTTAAGGTAGCAGAGACTTATGATGCCAATGTTCCGGCAGGACAGGTGGTGTCCCAGTATCCTGAGGCAGGGATGATGGTAAAGGAGCAGCGCCAGGTTACGATTACCATTAGCAAGGGCGGTGAGGAGCTTACTATGCCAGATTTGAAGGGCATGTCAAGGTCCAATGCGGAAGCCAAGCTAAACAAGATGGGACTGAAAATCGGTGCGGTCTATGAGGAAGAATCCGATGAACCGGCAGGAACGGTTTTGAAGCAGGACCCTGTTAATGGTTCCAAGGTTACCAAGGGCCAGTCCGTAGACTTTACTGTCAGCAAGGGGCCTAAGAAGACTGGAGTGACCATTCCGGATTATACTGGTATGTCTGTGGACAGTGTAAAATCCAATCTGGCAGCAAATAAGCTGAAGCTTGGCACTGTTACGGAAAAGTCAAGTTCCCAGTCAAGGGGCACTGTTATTGGCCAGTCACCGGCAGCAGGCTCCGAGGTAAAGGAAGGCGGTGCTGTAAATATTATTGTTTCCAGCGGACAGGCCGCCCCAACTACAACCAAGCCAACAGATCCGGAGAAGAAAACTCAGAAAACATCTCCGGAAGAAGTTGTAAAACCGTAGTTATATTTAAATTGTAAAGGATATATAAATGCCAACAGGTCAGGTTATAAAAACATATAACGGATTTTATTATGTGCTTGAAGATGGCAGGGAGCTTACTCAGAATCAAGAGCTTTTGTCCTGTCGTCTTCGTGGCAGGATAAAAAGAATAAAGGGCTCCGTGGTGACCGGTGATATGGTGGAGTACGAGCTTTTGGATGATGGTACCGGCGTTATTGAAAAAAGGCTGCCCAGAAAAACGCTTCTCCATAGGCCTTCTGTTGCCAATATTGATCAGGTGATCATAACCTTTGCGGTTAAGGAGCCGGATATTAATTCGCTGCTGTTAAACCGTTTTTTGGTGCTGGCAGAGTGGTCGGATATTCCGGAAATTGTAATTTGTCTTAATAAAACTGATTTATTGCCTGTTTCTGCTGAGGAGTTCGTTAAGCCTTATGTGGCTGCCGGTTACAAAGTTATTTTTGCGTCAGCTCATGAAAAGCAGGGAATCGAGGAAATCAGGAGCTTGCTGAAGGGGAAGGTTACTGCCTTTGCAGGACCTTCAGGGGTGGGAAAGTCCTCTCTCCTCAATGCTATTGACAGCAATTTGTCCCTTGCTACTGGGGTTATCTCTGAAAAAATAAAGCGGGGTAAGCACACCACCAGAGCGGCCTGTCTGTTGCCAGTTGCCAGCGGCGGTATCGTAGTGGATACTCCGGGCTTTAGTGCGGCTGAGATGGAGCATCTTGACAAAAGTCTTTTGGCTGGTTATTTCCCGGAGTTCAGACCATTAATAGAAAAGTGCTATTATAATACATGTACCCATAGCCATGAGCCTGACTGCGGTATAAAAAATGCCCTGGCAGAGGGAATTATCAGTCAGGAGCGTTATGATGCGTATTTGAATATATTGCAAAGTATTTTAGAGAGAAAGAAGGCATATTGATGACTAAAGTTGCGCCATCAATTTTATCTGCTGATTTTGCCAATTTGGCTCAGGAGGTTGAAAAGGTTATTACAGCAGGTGCTGATTATGTACATATAGATGTTATGGATGGTACCTTCGTACCGGAGATTACCTTGGGTGCCTTGATTGTGAAGGCTATTCGCCCTGTGACTGATGCTGTATTTGATGTACATCTCATGGTAGAGTATCCGGATACTCAGATTGAGTCCTTTGCCAAAGCAGGGGCGGATATTATAACCTTCCATGTGGAGGCCGCAAAACATCCTCATAGAGTATTACAGGCCATTAAGGCTGCTGGCTGTAAGGCTGGTATATGCCTTAATCCGGGGACTCCTCTTTCAATGGTGGAGGAGCTGTTGGCTGATCTTGATATGATTGTTATTATGTCCGTAAATCCAGGCTATGGTGGACAGAGGTTTATTCCTAATTCATTGGATAAAATTGCCCGCTTAAAGGCGATGCTAGTCAAGGCTGGAAGCAAGGCCGAGATCGAGGTGGACGGTGGTGTTACCGTGGACAACTGCAAGGCACTGGCGGAGGCCGGGGCCGATGTATTGGTGGCTGGTTCAGCGGTATATAAGGCACAGGATATAACTGAGGCTATTCGTAAGCTGCATTGCGTCGGGTAAGGAGGGCGTTTGTTAATGGAAAAAGCAGTTGTTTTACTTTCTGGTGGTCTTGATTCTACCGTATGTATGGCAGTGGCCAAATCAAAGGGCATGGAGGTTTATCCCATCAGCTTCAATTACCATCAGAGACATAACATTGAATTGGAGGGTGCCAAGAAGGTTGCCAAATTCTACGGCGTGAAAAAGCACCTTATTATAGAAACTAATATGGAGGAAATCGGAGGTTCTGCCCTTACAGACAGTAAAATTGAGGTTCCGGACGGGGACTTTCAGCATGGGGCAAATGATATACCGGTCACTTATGTACCTGCCCGTAATTTGATTTTTCTCAGCTATGCCATGGCTTATGCTGAGGTTATTGGTGCAGACCATGTATATATCGGTGTGAATGCAGTGGATTATTCCGGCTATCCGGACTGCCGCCCGGAATTTATTGCCAGCTTCCAAAAGACTTCTAATCTGGCTACTAAAGCCGGGACTGCCGATGGACGTAATATTAAGATAGAAACTCCTTTGCAGGATCTTTCCAAGAAGGAAATAGTTCAGCTGGGAAGTAAGCTGGGGGCCCCATTGCAGTTTACCCATAGCTGTTACAAAGGCGGCGAGAAGGCCTGTGGTGTCTGCGACAGCTGTAAGCTGAGACTTCGTGGGTTTGAAGAGGCCGGTGTAGTTGACCCCGTTGAATATGAGAATATGTAATAGGTGTATTTATGAAGGACGTACAAAATAGTACAGATACCCGCGGTATTGCCATTCAGAAGGTGGGTATCAGGGATGCACATCTTCCTCTTTTGATAAAAACAAAGGAGGGGGATTATCAGCAGGTTTTGGCAAATATTAGCTTTACCGTTTCTCTGCCAATGGAATATAAGGGTACCCACATGAGCCGATTCCAGGAGATTCTGAACAAATGGACCCGCCTGCCTATTGCAGAGGTGGAAATGGCTGATATTTTGAAAGAGGCCATGGATAAATTACAGGCGGAAACAGCGGCTATTCACATTGAGTTTAAATATTTTGTGGATCGCTTTGCGCCGGTTAGCAAGAGAAAATCAGTTTTGGATGTGGACTGCTTCTTTGATGGTGTTATGAAAAGAGAACAGCCCTTGCAGTTTACTTTGGGAGTGAAGGTTCCATATACTTCTCTTTGCCCTTGCAGCAAGGAAATTTCTGAATACGGAGCCCATAATCAGCGTGGTATTATGGATGTAAGGGTTTCCTTCGATGATGAGCATGAATGTATTCTCATTGAGGATTTGGTAGCCCTTATGGAGCAGCAGGGATCATGTCAGGTCTATCCTCTGCTAAAGCGTGAGGATGAGAAATTTGTAACGGAAAAGGCCTACGATAATCCAAAATTTGTTGAGGATATTTTAAGAGATGGCGTGATTGCCCTTCGTCAGCTTGAAGGCATCAAATGGTTCGCTCTGGACTGCGATAATTTTGAAAGCATTCACAACCACAGCGCTTATGCCAGTCATGAGGAGTTTGTGGAATAGAGGTAGAATTTGGCACGAAATAAAGCAAATGGTATAATAGTGCTGATTTCTTTTTAAGGAGTTGCTGAATGAATAAGGTTTATGGGCGTATACTAGGCTTATTCCTATTGGTTTTGGTAATATCCAGTGCCGTAATTTATTTTACGGTGGACATTAATACCATTACCAATTTATATATGTTCCAGCCCTGGTCCGTTGGCTTGGCAATATTGGCCATGGCCATCGGTCTTGTATTGGATGGAACCAGATTAATGCACATGGTAAAAATATCCGGGGAAAATATTACCTTGAAACAGGCTGTGCAAGTGGTTTTTGGTAACTATTTTCTGGCCATGCTGGGCCCTGGAGCTGCTGCCGGTGCCATAGCACAGGTGATGTTTCTGCGTAGGGCAGGAGTTCCTGGTGGAAAGGCCGCTGTATTGGCATTGGTCCGTACGGTGGTGTCAATTTTTTTTCTGGCCTGCTGCTTGCCATTTATATTCCTTCACGATGAGGGAATATTGCCGGGTGTTTCCAATGCGGTAATGGTTTATGTTGCCGGTACTGTAACAATTTTAATGTTGGTGGCAGCCTATGGTATTCGCAAAAATGCATTTGATTATTTAGCAGTGAAAATTGCCAGAAAGCTATCCAAAAAGTGGAGCAGAAAATTTGTGGATATGTACAGAGATAGCAAGTCTGCCATAATTTTGCTGGCATCATCGCCTAAATCCATGATCCGGGTTTTCTTTGAATCTGGTTTAAGCCTGATATTTATTTACATGGTGGTCCCTTTTCTTATGCTGGGCTTGGGCGTTACTGTGGATTGGCTTACGGTAATGGGGCGCATGATGTTTTTGAACATATTGCTGTATTTTTCTCCTACTCCGGGAGGTTCCGGTATTGCGGAGGGTGGTTTTGTATACCTCTTCAGTGAAAGCGTACCATCTGGTACAGTAGGTATTCTTGCTCTATCATGGCGTTTTATTGCAGAATATTTGCCATTTTTTGTGGGGCTGTATTATACCATTACAGTATTTGGCAAGCACGTGCTGGACAAGGATTTGGATGAGGATGATCCAAATTCCATCAAAGTAATGGATAAGTAATGTATATCAGTCTATAGCCATGTTTGTTATAGACTGATTTATTTATATGATGTTAATGGGTGCTATGCGATGTGAAGTGTATGGAGAAATATGTATCTAAAGAAATAATTGCAGGCATCGTAAATTTTGCCATGATATTGGTAAATATCATGGTGGTCACCATGATGTGGCAGAGGGCCGGTGTGCCATTTAACGGAGCTTATACGGCAGTGGTGCTTAGTTCAATTCTGGGAACTGTGGTGGCTGCATACTATAAGATTGCAGTGGCGGTGGCTCCCGGAATAGTGATTAACAGTGTTTTATGCTATGATTTGGTTATATGCCAGGGCTATACGTGGCAGGAAGCCATGACAGTGCCATTTTTTGCTGGGGTACTTATATTATTTTTGGTTTATGCTCATCTTCATCGTAAGCTGATATCAATTTTGCCCCAATATTTGGAAACAGCAATTCCTGCTTCGTTGGGAATCCTGCTTATTTACAGAGGACTTGTAATGGGACGTCTGGTTATTGGAGATCCATTTCAAGTAACAGCTATGGGAAGCTTAAACGATCCTTTGGTTATAATTACTATTGTAAGTTTTTTGGCAGTAATGGTTTTTTTGAGCAGAAAAAAATCACAGGGATTGGCAGTAGGTTTATTGGTGGCACTGGTAATGGCATATATAAATGGCTATGTTGAAGTACCTGCATATATCTTTTCTGTGCCAGAGGGCTTTATAGATACGGCGTTTCAGATTAATTTTGACAGATTTTTTGAACTGTTAGCTTCGGTGGCAGTAGTTTTCCTCGTTTTGCTCTTTGATGGTCTGGCTGTAGCTAAGACAATGCTGAAAGCTGAGGAGAAGTTGCTGAGAATAAATGGCTTTGGCTCTCTATTGGGAGGTCTGTTATCAGGGGGCGCCATGAGTGTGGCTGAGGCGTCTGTTGCCGGTGGTTATGGCAGTGATAATCCCGGAAAAATCTCGAGGGCTACAGTAATACTGTTGATATTGTTACTGTTTTGTGGTCCTATGATGATGGAGCTGAAGGATTATCCGGTCATTTTTGCCGCCTCTGTAATTGGGGCAGGCTGCTATTTGCTGTCAGATTTGAAATTTTTACCAATTAATGATAATATATCAATCTTGGCAGGAGTTTTTACTCTGATGCTGGTTCCTCTTTGGGGGAGCCTTACAGCAGGAATATGCTTTGGGCTTATTCTGTACTGTATTCTAAAGGTAGTAAATGGCTTTAGAAAAATAAAATGAGAGCTTTAAAAAGGAATTGGGAGGTCTTTGGGGTGTTTTTTAAAGGTAATTGTGCCCGTTTTTTATGTGCCATGGGTGTGCTGGCAGTGTTAAGCTGCGGTAGTGCAACAGAAGCGAAGACTGTTGCTGATAATAATGCAGAGCCTGTTAAAAAAACTACAGTTTCTACTGAAAGATCATATAATAATGGTAAAACCAAGGTAGTTACTGACAAGAGCAGTTCATCTGAGAAGAAAAAGAGCTTTGCAGAAAGAATAGAGGAGATACTTCATCCTACACCTGTGGAGCAGCCAGAGGTAGTGTTGCCAACCTCATCCAACGAGATGAATATTATGGGCAGCCCTGTGGCAACTCAGGAGCAGTGCGTAAGATACCTTTTGAAGAACAATCCAAATCCGCTTCTTAATACCACTCCGGAGGAACTGGTAAACTTTTATTATGAGGAGGCTTCCCGGGAGGGTATACGTCCTGATATTGCCTTTGCCCAGGCATTAAAGGAAACGGGCTTTTTCAGCTATGGTGGTACGGTTATACCGGCCCAGAATAATTATTGCGGTCTTGGAACCACCAGTGCCACAGTAAAGGGGGCCTTCTTCGAGTCCCCACGGGTGGGGGTAAGGGCCCATATCCAGCATCTGCTGGCCTATGTTTCCACCAAGAATCCGGCTACTCCAGTGGTGGATCCTCGTTATTCTCTGGTAAGGGGCGTTTATGGTGACAATACCCTTAATCAGTGGCAGGACCTTAATGGTCGCTGGGCCGTACCAGGAGTTGGTTATGGCCAAAGTATTTTAGATTATTATCATGCAATCTTAAATTCATGATTAATATATATAGTAATTTTTAAAACAGTATAGAGAGGATTTTTTTACAATGATTTCAACAAGTGGTGTTACACTCCAGTTCGGTAAGCGCGTGCTCTTTAAGGATGTTTCCATTAAGTTTACTCCGGGAAACTGCTATGGCGTTATCGGTGCCAACGGCGCCGGTAAATCCACCTTTCTTAAGTTGCTTTCCGGCGATATTGAGCCTACCAAGGGTTCCATAGATATTACTCCTGGTGAGCGCATGTCAGTACTGAAGCAGGACCATTTTGCCTTTGATCAGTATGATGTTATCCGTACAGTTATTATGGGTAACCAGCATCTGGTAGATATTATGGAAGAAAAGGATGCAATTTATGCTAAGCCTGATTTCTCCGATGAAGATGGTATTCGTGCCGGTGAACTGGAAGCAGAATTCGCCGAGCTTAACGGCTGGGATGCAGAGGCTGATGCGGCAAAGCTGTTAAACGGACTTGGCATCCATGAGGAGCATCATAATAAGATGATGTCCGAGATGGACCCTGATTTGAAGGTACGCGTACTTCTGGCCCAGGCCCTTTTTGGCAATCCTGATATCCTTCTTCTTGACGAGCCGACCAACCATTTGGATTTGGAGTCCATCAAGTGGTTGGAGGACTTTTTGGCAGATTTTGAAAATACTGTTATTGTAGTATCCCATGACCGTCATTTCCTGAATCAGGTATGTACACATATTGCAGATGTGGACTTTGGCAAGATTCAGCTTTATGTTGGTAACTATGATTTCTGGTATCATTCCAGCCAGTTGGCTTTGCAGATGGCCAAGGATGCCAACAAGAAGAAGGAAGAAAAGATTAAGGAGCTCCAGACATTTATCGCCCGGTTTGCAGCTAACGCTTCCAAATCCAAGCAGGCTACTTCCCGTAAGAAATTACTGGAGAAGATTACCCTTGATGACATTAAGCCATCCTCCCGCCGTTATCCATATATTGCCTTCACTCCTGACCGCGAGGCCGGGGACCAGCTCCTTATCGTGGAGGGAATTTCCAAGACCATTGAGGGTGAGAAGGTTCTTGATAACGTAAGCTTTACCTTGAAGAAGGGGGACAAGGTAGCATTTACTGGTCCTAACAGTGCCGGCAAGACTGCATTGTTCCAGATTCTCATGGGTGAAATGGAACCGGATGAGGGTACCTTTAAGTGGGGTGTGACTACCACTCAGGCATATTTGCCAAATGATAACACCCAGTATTTTGAGGGGTGCGAACTGAGCTTGACCGACTGGCTTCGTCAGTATTCCAAGGATCCGGATGAATCCTTTGTTCGTGGCTTCCTGGGCCGTATGCTCTTTAGCGGTGAGGAAAGCCTGAAGAAGGCCTCCGTTATCTCCGGTGGTGAGAAGGTTCGTTGCATGCTGTCAAAGATGATGCTCAGTGGTGCCAACGTTCTTTTGATGGATGAGCCTACCAACCATCTTGATCTGGAATCCATCACTGCCCTTAATGATGGCCTTATTGCCTTTAAGGGAACCTTGCTCTTTACATCCCATGACCATGAGTTTGTACAGACTATAGCTGATCGTATTATAGAGCTCACTCCAGGCGGTGTATTTGATAAGTTTACTACTTACGATGACTTCCTTGCCGATGAGGAGCTCCAGAAGCGTCTGGCTGCACAGTACGAAAATAAATAAGCGTTGTATTGGCTCCCCCAATTTGGGGGAGCTATCTGCATATATGTATATGAGGGATTATCATGAAATTATTTGAAGAATTAAGTGTGTCACAGCCCCTCTGTGATGCTTTAAAGAAAATTGGTATAAGAGAGGCTACTCCTGTTCAGGAGCAGGCCATTCCGGCTCTCAGAAATGGACGTGACACTATTGTTCAGGCCCAGACCGGTACTGGAAAGACCTTGGCCTTTTTGTTACCTTTATATGACAAGATTAAGACCCAGGCGGATAATGTACAGACCTTGATTATCACCCCTACCCGTGAGCTTACTATTCAGATTTCCAAGGTGGCGGCAATTTTGGATAAGGCCACTGGTGTACGTTCCCTGGCGATTTACGGCGGTCAGGATATTGAGCGCCAAAAGCATAAGCTGGGCCGTGATCCCCATGTTATTATCGGTACTCCGGGGAGAATCCTGGATCATCTTCGCCGTCGCACACTGAATTTTTCCACCACAAATAAAATCGTTCTTGACGAAGCAGATGAAATGCTTCGCCGCGGCTTCATTGAGGACGTGGAAACAATACTTTCCACCATGGCCAAGGACAGACAGATTATGCTGTTTTCTGCCACTATGCCGGACCGTATTAAATCTTTGGCCCATCGCTATATGGTTCAGGTTCAGCATATTGAGATAAAGGCAGAGCATATTACATTGGACACCATTAAACAGCGTGTGGTGGATACCATGGAAACATCCAAAATGGACAAGCTATGTGAGCTTATTAATGAGGAGCAGCCATATTTGGCCATGGTATTCTGTTCTACCCGCACCCGTGTGTCCCAGGTGGCCATGACCTTGGCCAAGCGGGGCTATTTGGCAGATGAATTGCATGGTGAGCTTAGCCAGCTTCAGCGTACCAACGTGTTGAAGAAATTCCGTCAGGCCAAGCTCCAGATTTTGGTTACCACTGATATAGCTGCCAGGGGCCTAGATATTGAGGGAGTAACTCACGTATTTAATTACGATATTCCTCAGGATACGGAAAGCTATATCCATCGTATTGGTCGTACGGGACGTGCAGGACAGCAGGGCGTAGCTATTACCTTTGTAAATGCCCGCCAGTATAATATGCTGAGAAAAATCGAGGCCGGCATCAAAAATCACATTACCAAGGATATTTCCAGCAGAAGCTTAGCATCCCGCATAAAGAGAGAAAAACGGGAAAAGGAGCTTGCACTGAAAAAACAGCAGACGGAAAAAAAGCAGGCAAAACAGGCAAAAAGTAAGTATGCCAACAGAAAGGGAAGTGGGCACAAAGGCCGTAATGACAGGTCTCGCAGACTTCGTGACAGGGCAAAAAGAAAAAAATAATAAAAATTTTAAAAAAGTGCTTTACAAACTCAAAATAAGATGATAGTATATATACCTGTCAGCGGGAAACACAAAAGACGCACTGATAAGCGTGTATCTCAGTGATAACCGCCACCAAGTGAAGATACTGGGTAGGTGCCCGAGTGGTTAAAGGGAACGGACTGTAAATCCGTCGCCGTAGGCTACGATGGTTCGAATCCATCCCTGCCCACCATTTTATATCTTCAGAATATCGCGGGATGGAGCAGTCGGTAGCTCGTCGGGCTCATAACCCGAAGGTCAGAGGTTCAAGTCCTCTTCCCGCAACCAAAAGCTTGGTATGCTGATATAGCTCAGTCGGTAGAGCGCATCCTTGGTAAGGATGAGGTCACCAGTTCAAATCTGGTTATCAGCTCCATATATATGGCTGCGTAGCTCAGTTGGCTAGAGCATTCGGTTCATACCCGGAGTGTCAGGAGTTCAAATCTCTTCGCAGCCACCAACTACTAAATTTAGCCCCTTAGCCAAAGGGGTTTTATTTATGCCATAAATGAAATGTCCTTCATTTTTATTTTAATAAGCTTGTCTGTTGACACTAAGAATATATTATGATAAATTATGTTAGTGACATTTTGTTAAGTGTACATAATTTTCAATAGTAAGGAGTGCATACGATGCGCAATGCGGTTACGTTGGCCTGCACTGAGTGCAAGAGTCGCAACTATCAGACCAACAAAAACAAGAAGAACGATCCAGATAGAATCGAATTCAACAAGTATTGCAAGTTCTGCAAGAAGCACACACTGCACAAGGAAACCAAATAATTAGCAGTAGAGTGTAAGGGTTGCAATATTAGACAGGATGTGAATGCATTGACGAACGAGAAAGCGTCAGCAGTTCAGACGAAGTCTTCAGGTTTTAACCCTATGCAGTTTTTGCGTGAAGTTTCGGCTGAAATGAAAAAGGTATCCTGGTCCACTAAGGAGGAGCTGGGCAGATATACTGTTGTGGTATCCATAACGGTTTTCATTGTATGCTCTCTGATTTGGATATGCGATACGTTCTTTACAAGGTTGTTTAATCTGATTTTACGTTAAGACTGGAGGGTAGGGATGCTGGGCATCCAAGTGTATGGAATCTGAAAAGAAGCTTGAAAGACATTGGTATGCTGTACATACCTATTCTGGATACGAAAATAAGGTTAAGTCCAATCTTGAGAGAAAAGTTAGTTCCCTGGGATTGGAAGACAAAATCTTCAATGTGCTTGTTCCTGTAAAGGATGAGATCGAAAAGAAGAACGGCGTCGAAAAAGTAATCAAGAGAAAGCTTTTCCCTGGTTATGTATTTGTCGAGATGATTGTCAACGAAAAGACATGGTTCGACGTAAGAAATACTGATGGCGTTACTGGATTTGTTGGTTCCGGTACAGATCCTACACCTATCGGTGAGGCTGAGATGGAAAACATCCTCAGCAAGATGGGAATGGGCGAAGCCAAGGTTATTGTCAATATTGATGTTGAAGTTGGCGAAGTCATTAAAATCAAATCCGGTTCATTTGAAAATTACGCAGCAAAGGTTGTTTCCGTGGACAACGAGAAGGGCAAGGTTAAGGCTCTTATCGACATGTTTGGCCGTGAGACTCCTGTTGAACTTGACTTTGATCAGGTAGAAAAAAGCTGATTTCCTTTTAAGGAGGTGTATATAAGATGGCAAAGAAAGTTGCAAAGATGGTAAAGTTGCAGGTTGAGGCTGCTAAGGCTACTCCGGCTCCTCCAGTAGGTCCTGCTCTTGGTCAGGCTGGTGTTAACATCATGGCTTTCGTTAAGGAATTTAACGAGAGAACTGCCAAGCAGGCTGGTCTTATCATTCCAGTAGAGATTACTGTATTTGAGGATAGATCCTTTACCTTTATCACTAAGACTCCTCCAGCTGCTGTACTTCTGAAGAAGGCTGCAGGTCTGGCAAAGGCTTCTGGTGAACCAAACAAGAACAAGGTTGCAAAGCTGCCTCGCGCAAAGGCTCAGGAGATTGCTGAGTCCAAGATGGCAGATTTGAATGCTGCAAGCATTGAAGCTGCTACTCGTATGATCGAGGGTACCGCTCGCAGCATGGGTATCGAAATCGTTGACTAATGACTGATTTCGTGCTCGTGGGAGGAAAATCCGTTATTACCACGAAGGGAGAAATTTTGAAATGGCAAAAGCAGGTAAGAAGTATCAGGACGCTGTAAAGCTTCTTGAGACTGGTAAGGTTTACACTGTTGAGGAAGCTGTTGATCTCGTAAAGAAGACTGCAACTGCAAAGTTCGACGAGACTATTGAGCTTCATGTACGCTTAGGCGTTGATCCTAAGTATGCAGATCAGCAGGTTCGTGGCGCAATCGTGCTGCCACATGGTACTGGTAAGTCCAAGCGCGTATTAGTATTTGCTAAGGGCGCAAAGGTTGAAGAGGCAGAGGCTGCAGGTGCAGACTTTGTTGGCTCCGACGAAATCGTAACTAAGATCCAGGGTGGCTGGACTGACTTTGATGTCGCTGTAGCTACTCCTGATATGATGGGTACTGTTGGTCGTCTTGGTAAAATCCTCGGTCCTAGAGGCTTGATGCCAAACCCTAAACTCGGTACTGTAACTATGGATCTTGGCAAGGCAATCAGCGAAATCAAGGCTGGTAAGGTTGAATACCGTACTGATAAGGCTGGTAATGTTCATTGCCCTATCGGCAAGGCTTCCTTCGATGCAAATAAGCTCGTTGAGAACCTCAATGCTTTGATGGATACATTAATTAGAGTAAAACCGGCTGCTGCAAAGGGTCAGTATATCCGCTCTGTCACCATTAGCTCCACCATGGGCCCTGGTGTTCCAGTAGTACATGCTTGATTTTTTGTGGGCTGTATAATAAAATAGTCTATGGCTGTAGACAGCAGGTATGGAGCTTCGGCTTCATTTAAAGGAGACGCCTGCCGAGGCCGGATGCTTACGCATGAATATGCGGCTTCCGGTAAATCAGCCGGAGGCCGTTTTTGCTCTTTATATTATAAAAAAGGAGGTGTATTCATGGCTGTTACAGAACAGAAGAAGGCAATTGTTGCTAACTTAAAAGAAATTCTCACTAGTTCCAAGGGTGCTGTCATCACTTCTTACAAGGGACTGACTGTTGCTCAGGATACTGCACTGCGTGTAGAACTCCGTAAGGCTGGTGTTACCTACCATGTAATCAAAAACACAATGACTCGTATTGCTGCCAAGGAGGCAGGTCTCGATGATATGATTCCATTCCTCGAGGGTACTACTGCTATGGCATATTCTGCTGACGATGCAGTTGCTCCTGCAAAGGTTATCAGCGAGTTCATTAAGAAGAACAACCTGGCTGAAGAGGAAAAGCTCGTAGTCAAGGGTGGTATCGTTGAGGGTAAGGTAGTAAGTGCTGACGAAGTTAAGGCTATCGCTTCTCTGCCTTCCAGAGAGGTCCTCATCGGCAAGCTGCTGGGCAGCATGCAGGCTCCAGTTTCCAACACTGTTGGTATCATGGGCAACATGGTTCGCAGCATCGTCAATGTGCTTGACGCTATTCGCAAGCAGAAGGAAGAGCAGGCATCCGCTTAATCTGACCGCTGCTTAAAATATTTAAAAAAGAAATTAATGTTAAAATTGGAGGAAATAAAAATGACTAACGAAGAAATTTTAGAGGCAATTGGTAACTTGACTGTTCTCGAGCTTTCCGAGCTCGTAAAGGCTGCTGAGGAGAAGTTCGGCGTATCCGCTGCTGCTCCTGTAGCTGTAGCTGCTGCTGCTCCTGCTGAGGGTGGCGCTGCTGGTGGCGAGAAGTCCGAGTTTGACGTAATCCTGAAGGATGCTGGCGCT
>NZ_JAZTZI010000164.1:0-21289 GCF_045637405.1 Anaerovibrio sp. | reverse complement strand
CGGCAGCTTGGCACGGCGAATGGCCCGTTCCATAACTCCCGCATAGTCCAAGTGGGATATATATCTGATTTCATCCCCTTTGGTTAACTGAGCACGATACTTATACATTTGCCTTCACCTCCCCTTCCTGGCGCTTCCAGTCCACAATATCCACCTTAAGAGATGGGCAGACCCCACAGCCGGAGCACTTACCACGGCGGCAGTCCTCTGTCAGCTGCTCTGCAACGGCCTTGTTCCATTCACGCTTAAGGAATTCCTTGGAAACTCCCGGGGTAGTATGCTCCCATGGTAATGGTTCATCAAAATCACGGGGGCGTTCACTGTATTCCTTCATATTGACGCCGCACTTTCTGAAGGCTTCGTGCCAAACATCTTCCTTAAAGAGATCGGTCCAGCCATCAAATTTGGCTCCATCCCTCCAGGCCTGATAAATCACCTGAGAAATACGGCGGTCACCACGGGAAATAGCTCCTTCAAGAACGCTGACTCTGGCATCATGGTAATGAAACTTTACGGCTCTTTCAGTAATGCTGTCCTTCAAAAGGCGCTGACGACGTTCAAATTCATCCTTTGGCAGCTGGCCAAACCACTGAAAAGGGGTATGAGGCTTTGGTACAAAGCAGGAAACACTGATGGTTACAGTAACACCCCACTTGCCCTTTACCTCCTTGTATTTTCTGGCTACCTTCTCCGCCAGTCTGGCAATACCTACAATATCCTCATCAGTTTCCGTAGGTAAGCCCATCATAAAGTACAGCTTCACCTGCTTCCAGCCCTGTTTAAAGGCTGCTTCAACGGCAGTCATAAGATTTTCCTCAGTAACGCCCTTGTTAATTACATCACGAAGGCGCTGAGTACCAGCCTCCGGGGCAAAAGTGAGACCACTTTTACGCACCTGCTGCATTTTATGGGCCAAATCAATGGAAAAGCTGTCTATACGCAAGGATGGCAAGGAAAAGCTTACCTTCTCACCCTCAAAATCAGAAAACAAATCATCCACCAGCTCTCCCAGACAGGAATAATCTGCCGAGCTAAGGGAAGTAAGGGACATTTCGTTATAACCGGAGGAATCCACCAGTTTCCGGGCCAATTTCCGGAGATATTCGCGGCTTCTCTCACGGATAGGACGATACGAAGTACCCGCCTGACAGAAACGGCACCCACGGGTACAGCCTCTAAACAGCTCCAGCATAATTCTGTCATGAACTATTCCGATATAAGGCATTACAGGCTTTTCCACGAAATGAACGCTGTCCAAATCCTTAATAACCCGTTTATAAATCTTGGCCCTTGCCTCAGGCTCCTTTGGTTCTATAGAGGAAAAATACCCTTTTTCGTTATATTTAACCTCATAAAAAGAAGGTACATAAATACCATCCAGCTTTGCGACTTCCTTTAAAAAGCCTTTTCTTCCCCCTGGCTTTCCGTCCTTTTTCCATTTAACAAAGGTTTCCGCCACTTCAGAGATGATTTCTTCTCCTTCTCCCAAAATGAAGAAATCAAAAAAATCAGCAATAGGCTCCGTATTATAAACAGTAGGGCCACCGCCTAATATAAAAGGATCTCCCTCACTGCGGTCCTTTGCCCAAACTGGAATCCCGGCCAAATCCAGCATGTTAAGGATATTAGAATAAATCATTTCGTACTGGAGAGTAAAACCCAGAAAATCGAATTTCTTAATATCATTAAAGCTCTCCAACGAAAATAAAGGTATGCTTCTGTCCCGCATGATTGCTTCCATGTCGGTCCAAGGAGCATACACTCTTTCACAGGCAGTATCCTGACGATTATTCAACACCTCATAAAGGATTTTCAATCCAAGGTTTGACATGCCCACCTCGTAGGTGTCGGCCATGGCCAGGGCGAAGTGACAATCCACCTCGTCCCAGTCCTTATGTACAGCATTTAACTCATGACCTGTATAACGGGCAGGTTTTTCAACGGCCTGCAGGATTTCAGGTTCTAATTTAATCATTGCTCAAGCTCCTCTATTGATTCAAAACAGAAACCTTAAAATTGGAGTTTTTGGTTTCTCAGATAAATATTAAGTAAGATGGCTACAGCGAACATATTGGTGGTAAGGGCACTGACACCATAGCTCATAAATGGCAGTGGAATACCGGTTACCGGCATAATACCAGCTGTCATACCCACATTAACCAGCACATGGAAGGCCAGCATGGAGGTAATACCCACAGCCAGCAGCATCCCAAAGCTATCCTGGGCCTGCTGGGCAATTTTAATTCCCCGCCATAGCACCACAAGATATAAGAGAAGTAAAATAGTCGCTCCGATAAAGCCCAATTCCTCTCCAACTACGGCAAAAATAAAGTCCGTGTGGTTCTCCGGCAAAAAGTTAAGCTGACTTTGAGTACCTGCAAAGAGTCCCTTGCCAAATAACATTCCGGAGCCTATAGCTATTTTCGACTGAATAATATGATATCCCGATCCCAATGGATCAACATTAGGGTCCATAAATACCATAATACGCATTTTCTGATATTCCTTCAGCACAAAATGCCACATCAATGGAGCACATGCCATCGCTGCCCCAAACATCCAGGCCAGCAGCTTTAAATTAACTCCACAGGCAAAAATCATGCCAATAAAAATAGCCATAAATACCAGAGACGTCCCTAAATCCGGCTGCTTTAGCACCAGTAAAAAAGGAAGCCCCACATAGCCAGCCAAAGGCAGCAAATCCGACCACTTGTTTATTTGCCCTATTTTATCCTGAAAAACAGAGGCCATACAGATAATCATGATTATCTTTGAAAACTCAGATGGCTGAATGGATATTGGCCCCAGCTGAATCCACCTCTGGGCACCTAAAGCCGACTGTCCCAAAAACATAACGGCCAGCAGCATAATTATGTTAAATATATATAGCTTCTTGCCATAAGCCTGCAACGCCTTGTAGTCAAAGTTCATAAAGAAAAATATAATCCCCACATTCAGGAGAGTAAATATTCCCTGCCTAAGTACATACCAATATCTATCCTCAGATGGAGTATTTATATGGGTAGCACTACCAATGGTGATAAGGCTCATAATGATTATACCTGCCACCCCGGCAATAAGCTCCACATCTATTTTTCTGAATTTCTTATTTAAAATCAAGGATCCTTCCTCCAAATTTAAATTCTCGTATAGCTTTTATATGTTATCACGAACCATGGGAAAGAACAACCAAATATAATAAAAAACACAGTGACACCCCCCAAGGAACATCACTGTATCTTACATCGTCTTTTAAAATATTTGGAAGGAATACATCATGGATGCCCCTTCTTCATAAGAACACTATTGCGCTGGTATGCAGCTGTTTCGTATTTCTTATTTATGATGTCTCATATTTTGTACCGGAATGTTGGCTACCAGTGCTACAGAATCATCAACATTCTCCAGAGAGATTTCCATGTCAGTCTTATCGATAACCATGTACTTGGATATTACCTGAATAATATCATCCCTCAGCTTTGCCATAACCTCTGGCGACACGCTGGCTCTGTCCTGAATGAGAACCATCTGCAGGCGCTTCTTAGCCACCTTGCCGGATTTCTCATTACCAAAGATACGCTTTAATGAATCAAGCATCTACAAGTCCCCCTCAATATCAGTCTTTGGAAAGTTTGAAAGCCTTCATCAATTTCTTAAAGAAGCCTTCCTTTTCAAATTCCATGAACGGGATATCTTCACCCAGGAGACGTCCCACAATATTCTCATAAGCCTTGCCAGCCTGAGAGTCGCTCTCGCCAACAACTGGTTCACCACGATTAGCGGAGGTTACAACCTTAATATCATCTGGAACCTGACCAATGCACTTGATGGCAAGTATATCATTAATATCATCCATATCCATCATCTCGCCACTATCTACCATAGCAGGTCTGATTCTGTTAATAATGAGTTTAATATTATCCTTTTCAGAGCGGCCCAGCTCACCAATAATCTTATCCGCATCACGAACAGCGGAAACCTCTGGCATGGTAACTACAATAGCAGTATCCGCACCGGCAATTGCAGTCTGGAAGCCCTGTTCAATACCTGCCGGACAGTCAATTATTACAAAATCATATTCCTTGCGAAGCTCATCACAAAGAGCCATCAGATCAGCAGGATTTACTGCGGACTTGTCCTTTACCTGAGAAGTAGGCAAAAGCTGCAGATTTTCGTATTTCTTGTGACGTACCAAAGCCTTCTTAATCTCCACACGGCCCTCAACCACGTCAATCAAATCGTACATAATTCGATTTTCAAGACCAAGAAGCAAATCCAAATTGCGGAGACCGGTATCGGTATCAATCAGAACGACCTTCTTGCCACGCATAGCCAGACCCACACCAAGGTTTGCAGTGGTGGTTGACTTACCTACACCACCCTTACCGGAAGTAACAACAATAACCTCACTCATTCTTATAAATCCTACCTTTCTATCGGTTCAATAATAATCTGTCCATCTTTAATGGATGCCCGTTCCGCAAAATCACTTTTCTCCATAATATCAGGAGAACGGGCGATCATGTTGGCTATACGAATCTGCGTTGGCATAAGCCTGTCAGCAATAACCACGGCACTGATATCTCCCCAGGCACCTGCGTGAACCATGCCCCGGCAGGTCCCCCGCACATCTATACTGCCCCCGGCAATAATCTGAGCACCGGGATTCACATTTCCCATAACCAATACAGAGCCCTGGCTGGTGACCTCCTCACCGCCACGAACAGTGTGCTCCACCACAGTCATTTCCTGGGCTTCCACATTGCCATCATGCTGAATAACATACTGAGGTGGCATCTGTGATTGTTCAGCTGATGCTGGTGGCGGATCCTTCTTGACGGACAACTCCACTCCCAAGCCATGCTGACTTAATATTTGATTAATCCCCTTCTTAACGGAGCGGTCCAAGTCAGCTACCTCCAGCTCAAACTTGGTCCCCTCCGGAAAAAAGCCTGGTTTTTCATCCAGCTTCTTTTTAATTTCGGCTTTGATTTCCTCCATGCTGGCTGAACTATCCACCAATAAACGGAAGCCATCCTTGCCCCCCTTTATGGTTACCAAATCCCTGCTCATATTCTCCCCACCTATCTTATATTAAGATAAAATGATTATATAACAACTTTATTTCTTGCCGTTTGCAGCACCATATCCCTTGCCTGCCACTGGGGCATTATTTACAACAGCTGGCTGCTCCTGAGCCTTTTTATTGGAATTAGAATTATTCTGCTTGTTCTTCTGGGCCTGCTCTGCCTGTTTCCTCTGCCGTTCCAGCTCCGCCTGTTTGGCAGGGTCCGGAATATTGAAGGCAGCCTCCAGAATCTTTCTGCCGATTGGCACCGCTGAAGCCGCGCCATAACCGCCCTGCTCCACGATAACTGCCACTACGACATTTGGATTATCAAATGGTCCATAGGCCACAAACCAACCGTGATCACGGCCATGAGGATTCTCGGCTGTACCAGTTTTACCAGCTATCTCTATAGGGAAGCCCCTGAAAACGGAGGCCGCAGTACCATATTTAGTAACGCCCTTTAGCCCCTGCTGAACCAAATTGATATAATGAGGATCCACATCCAGCTGTCCTACGACTTCTGGCTTAAACTTCTTTACGGTTTTACCATCTGTATCCACAATTCTGTCAACCAGATATGGTTTATAGCGTTTACCATCAGCAGCGATTTCGCCCATTACCATAGCCGCCTGAATAGGTGTAACATTATTAAATCCCTGTCCGATGGCAGCATCAAAGGTTTCTGCCAAATACCAGTCTTCATCAAAGACCTTGCGCTTGTATTCCTGTGACGCCACAAGTCCCTCAGCCTCAAACTCAAGATTTACACCTGTCGGCTGTCCCAGGCCAAACATTCTGGCATATTTTTCCAGTCGGTCAATACCGAGACGGTTACCCATCTCATAGAAATAAACATTATCAGAGTGGGCCATGGCCTCCTCAAAGTTGATATAGCCAAGGGCCTCTCCGTCTGCATTTCCCTTATCTACTATCCAATGCTTACCAGAGTCAAAAATCTTTTCCTCCGGAGTAACCACATGCTCTGCAAGAGCCGCAGTACCAGTAACAATTTTAAAGGTTGATCCCGGTGGATATTCACCGGTAATAGCCTTATTGTCCATTGGATGATTTGGATTATTATTAATGGCATTCCAATTTTTTGAAGAAATACCACCTACAAACAAATTAGGGTCAAAGGAAGGGCGGCTGACCATAGCCAGCACTTCACCGGTCTGTGGATTCATAACCACCACAGCAGCCGCTTTGGCACCTACGGCCACCAGCTGTTCATCCACAGCCTTTTCTGCTGCTGCCTGAATGTCCTTGTCAATGGTCAGATAGAGATCAGAACCCGGAATAGGATTTTTCTTGCCAAGGATTTCCACAGGCTTACCAGTAACATCTACCTCCACCTGCTCGCCACCGTCTTCACCACGCAGCTCCAAATCATAAACCCGTTCCAAACCGGCCTTGCCAATAATATCCCCCATCTTGTATTTGTGAGGAGAATCCTTTTTGGCCTCCAGTTCGGCGTCGTTAATCTCACTAACATAGCCAAATACGTGAACAGCCTGTTCCTTATATATGTATTCCCGAATTGGCAGAACCTCCACCACTACTCCGGGATAAAGGTCCTTCTGCTCAGCTATAATACTGAGAATCTCAGGACCTACATCTGTCTTTATGCGAATAGGATCAAAGCCAATATGGGCATCAATCTTCTCATTTATAGTCCCCTTGGGAACCTTTAGAAGCTCTGACAGGCGATTTATAACCTCATCAGAAATGGGCTCCGTTAATGGCAGCAAAGACACTGCAAAGCCAGGTCTGTTAGTGACCAGCATATTGCCATTTCTGTCATAAAATGTGCCACGGGGAGCTACTGCAGGTACAATACGAATGCGGTTACCATCTGCAAGACTTGCATAATAGTCCCCATCATATAGCTGCAAATAACCAATACGGCCTATCAGCACTGCAATAACCAGCACAATAATATAGCCAATTACCCGCAGGCGGCCGCCAAACTCTATATTATTTGTGTTTGTGTTCACTCAAAAAACTCCCACACTCGTTATTTCTTATCTGCTGTTTTCTTATGCAGCCATCTTACGGCACAATGTATCGGCCAAGCAAACACTAAATTGTAACAAAGAAGCGGTCCCAGCTTAGTATAAAGATGTGTAAATATATTAAACCGGTACCCCAACAGCAGCATTATGGCCTCTGTCATGAGGAATACTGCCGCCGTATTCAGGACGGATGCCGTAACGGGCAGACCAAAGCTGTCCTTTAGCACCCTGGTGGAGAAAACACCGCATACATAACCTACAATCAGCTTGGTAAAGGCATTTAATCCAAAAAATGTCCCTGTAGCCAGATCTTCAAAAAGACCCAGCAAAAAACCAGCGAAGCTGCCTACTTTTTTCCCATTGAGGAAGCCTATGGAGCTGGTCATCAATAATATTAAATCCGGCCCTATACCATAAAAATACACTAATGGCATAAAAGCGGACTGAAATGCATAAACTACTAATACAAATAATAGCCAGGCCAGAAAATTCTTCATTGGTTTCCATCCCCACCTATTGGATTGCCGTCCTTGTCAGTCTCCGTCCCAGGGGTCTGTTTAGGAGCAGTCAAAGGCTCTGGTGGTGCTTCACGGGAGGCTGTAATGATAAGTACATCCTCAAGCTTTTGGAAATCTACAGCTGTGTAAAGATAAGCAATCTCCAAAAGGCCACCATCATCATTCTGAATATTGGCTACAGAGCCTATAAGCAATCCCTTTGGATAAACACCGCCGAAGCCTGAGGTAACAATAACATCCCCCTCAATTACATCTGAATTGCGAGGAATGTTAATCATCTGAGGAAGCATAGGGTCACTTGGATTACCTTGAACAATACCGGCAACCCTGGACTCCGGACGCTGCACCAAAGTACCCACAGATGAGCGTGGATCAAGAATTAACTGAACCTTGGAAGCATTTGGAGATACCTCGGTAATCACACCTACAAGGCCCTTTTCTGTTACCACGGGCATATTTTTTGTTATACCATCAGAGGAACCGCGATTAATTACAATCATGCTGGTCCAAGTGGAAGACTCCCGTCCAATAACCTTGGCCGGCAGCAAATCGAATTGAACCGCTGTAGCCTTGTAATTGAGCATTTCCCTTAGACGCATATTTTCAGCTGCATATTCATATGCCTGAATATTTTGCTGGCGAAGGGCAATAACCTCTTCACGAAGCTCCTTGTTCTGATAGTATACAGTTGCAACTTCCCATACAGTTGTAGCCACACCGTTGACCTGGGATTCAGCCCAGGAAATGGCCCGCTGAAACGGAGCCAAGGCCGTAACCACAGCAGGACTGGTCAAAACAGGTACCATACGGCCACGGGCAGCGAAAAAAATAATCACAAAGATACTTAGAGCTACCACCACGAGCATCCAGGTTGTCTTCCGTGCATTATTATCCCGTCTAATCCTGCTCATCTTATCTCAACTTCTTTGTAGTCATAACAACACGCTTCAGGAGCTCAATGTTCTCCAAAGAACGGCCAGTACCCTCACCAACACAGGAAAGAGCGTCCTCGGACACCAATACCGGCATACCGGTTTCATTGCTAAGGAGCTTGTCCAGATTACTGAGGAGAGCACCGCCGCCGGTCATCATAATACCATGATCCATTACGTCTGCTGCCAACTCAGGTGGAGTCTTCTCCAAAGTACCCTTTACAGCATCAATAATCTTGTATACAGGCTCGCTGAGAGCGTCACGAATCTCACTTGCTCTGATGGTAAGATTCTTAGGAAGACCGCTTACCAAATCACGGCCACGAATGTCCATGGTCTTGTCAGCATTTGGATTTACGATAGCAGAGCCAATAGTAATCTTGATTTCTTCAGCAGTACGCTCACCAATCATCAGATTATATACGCGCTTGATGTACTGTATAATCGCAGAATCCATCTCGTCACCGCCGATACGGATAGAGCAGCTGGTTACAATACCACCAAGGGAAATTACAGCGATTTCAGTAGTACCACCACCGATATCAACTACCATGGAGCCAGTAGCTTCCTCAACCGGGAGGCCTGCACCAATAGCCGCAGCCATAGGCTCCTCAATCAAATATGCTTCACGGGCACCAGCCTGCTGGGCAGCATCGATTACTGCACGCTTCTCAACCTCGGTAACACCGGAAGGAACGCCTACAACAACGCGAGGGCGAACAAAAGACTTGGTATTCATTGCCTTACGGATAAAATATTTCAGCATAGCCTGAGTTACATCAAAATCAGCAATAACACCATCCTTCATAGGACGAATTGCGATGATGCTGCCTGGAGTACGGCCCAGCATACGCTTGGCATCATCACCTACTGCCAGTACCTCACCACTATCACTCTTTATAGCAACAACAGATGGCTCACGAAGAACAATACCCTTGCCCTTAACGTGTACCAAAGTGTTTGCAGTACCTAAATCAATCCCCATATCATGGGATAAACCACCGAATAAACTCCACATAAATAAATAACTCCCTTCAATATAACTGGTAGGCATTTCGAATAATTCCAAGGCCTATATATTGTTTCTTAAAATTGGGCCCAAAAATAATGAGCCACATGTCATTGTATCATACCTTCCTCTTTAAGGGAAATATATTTATTATCTCCCAGGACAATATGATCTAGTACCGGTATATCCATTAGCTTTCCAGCCTCCATTAACTGTCTTGTAATATTCAGATCCTCCCTGCTTGGAGAAGGATCTCCACTGGGATGGTTATGAACCAGTATCATAGCTGCTGCAGAATTTTGGACAGCAGCCTTAAACACCTCCCGTGGATGAACCACCGAAGCCGTCAGACTGCCTATGGATATAATTGGCATGGACAAAATATGATGTTTGATATTCAACAGTATGATAGCAAAATGCTCCCGCTGCTGAAACCGCAGCCTGGGCATTGCATAATCCGCCGCATCAGCGGGACAACGCACAACGGGTTTTTGTGCTGTGGTATTTAAACCCAGTCTCTTTCCAAGCTCCACCGCCGCAGCCAATAAAGTGGCCTTGGCTGAGCCAATACCCTTGTACTCCATCAGCTCTTCTACAGACATTGTAGCCAGAGCCGATACCCCACTCTCACGATGCTGGCTCAAAATATCCTGAGCCAACTGCATTGCCGACTTTTCCTTGGATCCACTTCCTAGCAATATTGCCAGAAGCTCAGCGTTGCTGAGAATTCCCGGGCCATAGGCCATAAGCCTCTCCCGTGGACGGTCATCAACTGGAAGATCCTTCACCATTGTCATATAAATCAATCCCCGCTTTCCGGGCAAGACCATCAAGACAATGGAGCGGCAAACCTACGACATTGGAGTAAGAACCTCTGATTCCGTCTACAAACACAGCCGCCCTACCCTGAATGGCATAGGCTCCGGCCTTGTCAGCCGGCTCTCCAGTGGCTATGTAAGCATCAATCTGATCTGCGGATAAAGGAGAAAACACAACCTCTGTCGTTTCCCATGCCTGCCAGAACTTACCCTTCCATGCAAGAACGATACCAGTTATAACCTGGTGGGTTCTTCCGGAAAAAGTTTTAAGCATTTCTCTGGCATGCTCCTTATCCCGAGGCTTACCATATATATGTCCATCAAGGCTTACAACAGTATCTGAGCCCAGCACCGGATATTCCGGATGCTCAGCTGCCACAGCTGCAGCCTTTAAATGCGCGTTTTGTACTACCAGCTGGTGAGGCTCCAGACCGGCATCTTTTATTTCATCGGCATCGCTTGTTATAACCTCAAACTTACAGCCGATTTGCTCCAAAAGCTCCCGCCTGCGGGGAGATGCTGACGCCAATATTATCATCATGCACCTCTTAATAACGGCGGAACAAAATAATTGCAATAACCATACCTAAAATACTCATAAGGTTTGGTGTAAAAGACAATCCCACAGTCAGCTTGATCACATATAGATTCAAGGTGGCCGGTGTCATGTCCAGCACTGGATATGTATGAACCAGATATGGCATTACGCTGGCCAAGGCATCCACTCCTGTCAGCAAATCTCCAATAATGCCGCCAAGAATAGCACCAATTATTACAAACACAATTAACGTGCCATAGCTTCTTTTCATTATGTTAATAAACCTCCATTACACAATTCTCCGCTAATAATTATACAGAGTAATACGAAGCAAAATCAAGATTTTTCAAAGGCCCTGCCACCTTATTTCTTAATGGCGAAAAAAGGCAAAAACATCAATATTCTACCTACCACATAGGTAACCGCCAACCCAAATATACATGCCAAAATATATTTTACATACACCGGCAGGGCCACTCCCATAAGTGCCCATACTACCAGCATAACCAATCCCATGTGGGCATAGTACATGGTATAGGAATTATCACTGACTGCCTTTAAAACGCCATTAGTATAGTCCAGCTTTGTCTGAAACAATGCCAGCAGGCCAAATACTGAGGCCATGGTAAACAGGCTATGAAGGGCTGACTTAATCACCATAAATGTAACAGGAGAAGCGGTCAGCTGTCCGAATAAGGCATATCCAGTATAAAATACTCCCGTAAAAATAAAGGCTGGTATCCAGGCCGTAGGATCCAGTCTGAACCCCTTTTCCGTAAACCACTGCTTTCTCCAGGCATAAACGCCGGCAAAGAAATATATGACATAAAGGGAAATCCTTGTTGGCTGATAAAGTAAAATTGGCCATACCTTTGACCAGTTGTCGTTATTGCCCCCCACCAGATAATAGGCTCCTACTGTCAGGGTGTATGACAGTATAGCGATTGTCAAAAAGAACACCTTCCCCGGAGCAGCAGGCGTGAGTTTTTCTTTAATAACCGGTTTGATTTTTGCCACAGCAAACAGAAGGATATAGAGATAAAACAGAGTCCCCAAAAACCAATACTGGGTGTGGGAAAAAAGAGGTCCGAAGAAAAACACCTTATTCAAAAATTCCATAAAAGGAAGTGGCACATGTCTGGTCAAAAAGATCAGATATGTAACAGCCGGTGAAAGAATAAGAACTCCCAGTATCCAAGGAATTACAATCCTCATCAGCTTTGATGTCCAAAACTTTTTTGCCGGTTGTCGCGAAAGGGACATGATACCAAAATAACCAGAGATAAAAAACATAACCGGCATTATAAAAATATCCGCCCAGACTACAAATACAGTAAAGGACATCTGTGGATCACTTTTATCCACCGCATACCACCATTCAGGAGCATACTGCATATAGCTCATGGCTATATGAAACACTATCATCAGGCAAATAATAAATGCCTTTAAATTATCCAGAAAAAATATTCTTTTCATAACTCGTATCATTCCTCAACATTCTGCTGTTTTTTCTTGCGCTTTTCATAAATGAGAAAAGAGCCTACCACCACAACAGCCAGCACAATATTAAACACCAGACGATATGGATTTTCACTGGCAGTTACTGCATCATGACCGATCATTGCCTCAATGGCAGTGGATGGCAGCTTGCCGATAAGGGCCGCCAGGGTATAATCCTTTAGGCTCATTTTGCTTAAAGCTCCCACTGCATTAAGCAAACCTGACGGAAGATATGGCACCAGACGGGCAATAAGCATTATTTTAAAGCCCTCCCTGCCGCTCATATCATCTATTTTCTTTAGATAGGAATGCTTGGCAATAACCTCCTCTGCCACATCCCGAAATAAAAATCTCAGTAATAAAAAGCTGATAACCACACCTACTGTTTCAGCCAGCCAGGCCAGAATAATTCCCGGTACTATACCAAAAATCAAGGCATTGGCCGAAGAAAAAATAATTGCCGGTGGAAATCCAATGGCGTTGACGCACAGCACCAACAGAAAGCTGAACACCATGGCCCAGGGGCCAAAGGAATTTATATAATCTGCCACCTGCTTCATATCACCACTGAGACATACTCCCCACAGTTCATTAAAGAAGGCGGGATTAATCAGGTATATTATCAAAAACAAAACCAGCATGATTAACACTGCACCTATCTTTATAGTAGATGCAGAACGTTTCTTTTGCATAAAATACCTCCTAAACATAACTCAACCGATTTATTATAACGCTATTGTTCAAATTTTGCTACCAGCAAAATATTCTTATAAAGCAAACCATTGACGAAAACCTGCTATGGTAGTAATATTTTAATGGTCTTTAAATATATTAAATATATATCATAAGATTCAAAATAAAATGAAAAGTTGGTGAGGAAAAATGGATACAGATTATCCTAGTCCGGAACCCCCGGGTGAATTAATAAAAAATACTGAGACCGTATCCCTTTTCTCCTGCCATTATTTTATAAAATAGCAACAATCTACAAGGGCTTGTGGTCTCTTTCAAATGGAAAGGAGTGCCATAATGCTCAAAATTTACAAATCACACGAGAATGGTCCTCTCACTGAGTTAAGCCTGAAAACTTTGGAAAACGGTGCCTGGATTAATATTGTTGCCCCTACACCATACGAGCTGAAGGTTGTAGGCAATCTTACCGAGGTTGAGCCTGATTTTCTCCGTTCAGCTCTTGATGATGAGGAACGCTCCCATATTGATATTGAGGACGACAGTGTCATGATTTTGACCAATGTCCCTGTTATTCGGGAGGAAGGCGGCTACGATACTCTGCCTTTGGCCATTATCGTCACTGAAGAATATATTATTACAGTATGTCTGGAAGAAACCCCTGTGCTTTCCTACTTCAACGAAAAGAATGCCCGCTTCTTTCGTACATTCAAAAAAACCAGATTCCTGTTTCAGATTCTTTATCGGTCCGCCACCTTCTACCTCAGCTATCTGCGTCAGATAAGTAAGCAGTCCGATGAGATTGAACGCAATCTGCGTCATTCCATGAGAAATCAGGAAATCCTAAAGCTTTTGGAATTACAAAAATCACTGACATTCTTTAACGCCTCCCTGAGATCCAACGGTGCGGTGCTGGACAAGCTCATGCGCCTCAGGACTAACTCCACCATGCAGCCTATGCTTAAATATTACGAGGAGGACGAGGATTTGCTGGAGGACGTTATCATCGAAAATAAACAGGCCAAGGAAATGGTTGAGATGTACAGCAAAATTCTTGCCCGTCTGGCAGATACCTTCTCCTCTATTATTTCCAACAACCTGAATCAGGTCATGAAATTTTTGGCTGCTGTCACCATTTTGTTGGCAATACCAACTGTTATTTCCAGTTTCTTCGGCATGAATGTGCCTGTGCCAATGTCAGAAAGCACTTGGGCTTTCAGCTATATCTTCGGTATCGCCGGTGTATTGGTAGTTATCTGTGGCTATCTGCTATGGAAACGGGATATGTTTTAAATAAGGGAGGTTCACCATGGCCACAATGACTGAATCACAGCTTAGGGCTGGCGTAATCTTCGGTGACAATGAAACTGCAGAATTCGTCTATATGCCTGCCAGCGAGCTTGGCGTGGAGCATCCCATGTGCGTATATGAGTACGAGGCTGCCAGAGATGATATGGACCTTAATGAAGCCATAAAGACCATTCGTCACAGAAGCCTGCGGCCTACCAGCCATCCACGCCTTGGAAAAACCTCATGCTAATAAGGGGGAGTATATATGATTGCTGTTCCATCATCTGATTTTTTGAAGGAATTTACCATCTATGCCGACAAGGCTACCGATGAAAAAGAAACAATTTTCGTGCAACGCTCCAATGACAAAAATCTGGTGGTTATGTCAATGGATGCCTATAACGAAATACAGAAAAAGCTATATGAAAAGCAAAAATAGACTGCCAAAGCAGTCTATTTTTTATTATCAATATTTAGAGCCTAATCTTAAACGAGCAGAGACTTCAGAATGGCAAATAACCTTTCCACATCCACTGGTTTCGCAAGATGCTCATTCATACCACAGGCCAAAGCTGCCTGACGATCCTCAAAGAAGGCATCCGCTGTCATGGCAATTATAGGCACATCCTTCTTGCCTTCCTCCTCCATGGCGCGAATCCTACGGGTGGCCTCATAGCCGTCCATAATAGGCATCTGAATGTCCATGAGGATTATATCATAATGCTTTGGCGGATGGTTGGTAACCTTGGTTACTGCCATTTCTCCATTTTCTGCCAAATCAACAAAGAAGCCTGCCTCCTCAAGTATGGTGATGGCAATCTCCTGATTCATCTTATTATCCTCTGCCAGCAGGATACGTCTACCCATAAATTCTTCCTGGGCAATGGAACGCTCCTCAGTTTCAGCGTCATGAATGTTCATGGCACTCTTAATATTTTTCTTCACATCCGATATGAAAAGCGGCTTTTCAATAAATGCAGAAACCCCGGAACTGTATGCTGCTTCCTCAACACCGGAATACATACCATCAGTTAAGAGTAATATTGGCACATCGTTTCCCACAATCTGACGCAGCTTCTTTACCACATCAAGGCCGCTAACCTTATCCTCTATGCGCCAGCTGATAAAGTAAGCATCGTATTTCTCCTGCTCAGCAAGGAGCAATGCTTTATCCACGGACATTGTATTTTCAACCTTGGAACCCAGCTTTTCAAGAATGCCCGTAAGACTTTGACATGTATCATCGGAATCAACGACGATAAGTGCCCTCTTGCCCACAACCTCCGGCAGCCGCTCCACTTCACCGTCAACATAGACATCTTTTTGCAGCTTCATATCCAGATGCAGCAGTACTTGAGTCCCTTCTCCCTGGGTGCTGTTAATAACGATGTCGCCACCCATAAGATCAATGATATTCTTGGTAATAGCCATACCCAAGCCAGTACCCTGAACCACATTACTGGTAGTATTGTTTTCGCGCTCAAAAGGTTCAAAGATATGCTCCACAAACTCCGGACTCATACCAATACCATTATCTCTAATCTCAAAATCAATGGATACATAGCCTTCCTTCTGGGAAGGAACCTCACTGATAGTAACGGTTACATTACCACCCTGGTTACTATATTTGACAGCATTACTGATGAGATTCAAAAGCACCTGATTGAACCGCAACCGATCGCAGAAAATCCGCTCATGAATCACACCGGAGGTTTCCATTAAAAATGATATTTCCTTAGCAGCCGCCTGATCCTGAATGATATTCTTTATATCATTCATCATATCACCCAAGGACTGTGGCAGCTCCTCCAAATGAACCCGTCCATCCTCGATACGGGTGATATCAAGTACATCATTAAACAAACTAAGAAGGTGTTTACTGGAAGCAGTAATCTTATCCAGATAGGCCTGAACCCTCTCAAATTCCTGCAGATGGCTTCCAGCCAAAGTTGCAAAGCCGATAATTGCATTCATTGGAGTGCGGATATCATGGGACATATCGGACAGGAATTGCTGCTTTGCCTTATTGGCATTTTCAGTACGAAGCAAAGCATCCTTCAGATGAACATTTTCGATCTGAAGGGCGAAAACCTTACCTACCTTGGAAAGGGACTTTTTATCCTCATCGGACCAAATATGTTTCTGATTATGAATATCCATAACACCAACAAGGCCCCATAGCTCATCCATAACCACAACAGCATAATACAGGACAGAATTGTTAAAATTCTCTCCCAAAAAAGACAGGCCTTCAGTACCAATGGAATTTTCATCCAGAACCTGGATGAGATTTTGGGCTTCCTGGCTGTCAACGTCAAACTTAGCACCACACAGCTTGTCATCACCAGCCTCAAAGCTCACCTCTGCAACTGAAATACTGTCATCAGCCGAATTCCTGGTCATCACAAAAGCAAGACCACAGCCCATACTTTCCCGGAGAGCTTTTAACAGCTCCCTGTTATGGGACTCAGCATTATCCTTTCCCTCGGTAAACCGCCACAAGTATTCTTTTAAGCATGTATCAAGAGCAGATACCTTTTCCGCAACTCCCATAAGGCAAATGCCTCCCCTAAACTAATGTAAATTAAAACATAGTTTTACTCTTATACTATATTTTCCTAAAATTTCTCCATATAGTCAAGGAAAAATAACACATGATTAAAAAAAAGAGCCCGTAAAAGGGGCTCTATCCTTCTCATAAAATATCGTCGATAGTAATACGTTTCATTTTCTCCCGAGGAATAGGAATACGTTTAGGCATAGTCCGGCTCATAACATACTCATTATCACCAATCGTCACAATTACACCTGGATTATTTTCCAACAGCTTATCTATCTTGGCAAAAATATCCAATATCTCCTGTTTGCACCCATAAACCCGGTTAATCATATAAATAGTTTCAGGCTTTTGGGCATAATACACATGTCCCTTGTCATCCTCAAGAAGTACCAACAGGCGACGTAAAAAACTCTTGGGAACAGCATTACCTATAGACCGTACATCATAATTATCGCGAACAGCATCTGAAATACTGGCAAATGGGAGAAGTTCTATATCATGATGAACCTCCTGTAAATAAGTATACATACAATCACTCGCTTTCTTATCAGCAGAATAATGATACAACGTACAAAAGTTATATAATCAATTTACAAACATCAAATTAAAAGATTTACAAAACTTTACATATTTTTTTAAGTATTATACTATATAATGCCTATTTTCGTATAGAAAAATTTTTTAATTTTTTCTTTGGGACCTTATACTTACTTCTATTATTATTTACTGTTTCATGATATAATACTCAAGGATTGTTTTTTAGGAGTGTCAAAATGTCTTTTTATTCAACTGTTGTACTTATTACTGTTGTGCTTAGCATAATAATGATTGTACACATCAACAATTCAAATATAGTTACGGATAATGCACGAAAAGGGTTTTGCATTAGTTTTGCCATCATTATTTTTGTTTCTTTTTTGGAATGGCTTACATATTTCTCCGATGGTAAACCGCTATTCCCTATATGGCTTCATACTCTGTTCAGTGCCATAGAATTCAGTTTGGCCCCCACCCTGGTGGTATTGTGGGTATATGCCATAGGCAATATAAAGCATCGCCGTATTGTAATCATGTTCCTGCTGCTACATGCATTGATAGAATTTTCTTCCATATGGACCGGTGCTATCTACTACATTGATGAGGGAAATCATTATTGCCGTGGTGAGTATTACTTCATATATGTCCTCTGCTATACTTCAGCCATTGCAATAATGTTCTTCGAAGCCTACTATTTCTCACGAAAATACCAAAACCGCAATCTCAGTTCTCTTATTGCGGCTTTCAGCTCCCTGTTTATTGGTATTGTTGCCAACACTATGAATGGCGATGTAAAAACAGCCTGGCTATCTGTAACCACCTGTTGCGTTCTGTTTTATATTTACTACATTGAATTGGTGGTTCAAAGTGATGGCCTGACCAGACTATTAAACCGCCGTTCTTACGAGAACCATCTTACTAAGCTGAACTATCGTACTGCTGTTATAATCTTTGATATAGACAAATTTAAGAGTGTCAATGATACTTACGGACATGCCTATGGTGATACGGTATTGAAAAAGATTTCCAAAGCAATTATACGCTGCTACATTTCCAAAGGATTATGCTACCGTATAGGCGGAGACGAGTTCTGTGTGATTCTAAACAAAAACAGCTTCCACAGCGAGTCAACTGTCATTAAGCTAAATAAACGCTTTAATGCTCTTTTGAATGAGCTTCGCCGCAAGGAACCTAGTCTTCCTACTGTATCAGTTGGCTATGAAATCTTTAATACCGAAAATGAAGTAGCCGATATTATACATAATGCAGATACCATGATGTACATCAACAAAAACAGCAATCGCTGATATACTTTAGAACAAAAAAATGCGACCCTACAAGGGCCGCATTTTTTATTCTAAAATATAAATCTCAATATCCTGTCTCCCAAACGCCATGGCTTCTGCGTGGGTATCAAATGCAATATCGATAATGTTACCAACTATGCTTCCACCACAATCCTCGGCCACAGCCTCACCATAACCAGGGATATATACCTTGGTCCCCATCGGAATAACACTTGGATCCGAGGCTATAATTCCCTTTCTTACCGCGGTACCCAATGCTGTTACGCCGCTGGTTTCCTCAGGACTGTATGCCGTCGCGTGAACAAACACAGCCCTTCCCCCTTCAATGCCCCGTTCAATATCTCTTTCCTGAGCATAAGGGTCCAAACGTCTATAGGTCTGCGGACCACAAATACCATCCACTACCAGCCCTTCAGATTTCTGAAATGCTTTAATCGCCTTCACTGTTTCCGGTCCACAAACACCATCTTCTTCACCAGAGAAAAAACCTTTTTCTTTTAACAATGCTTGTACTGTTACCACATCTGCGCCAGTTGAGCCTTCCTTGACTAAAATACCGGATGCCAGAGCTGAAGCACAAAACATCATAACCATTGCACAAATCAATGTACAAATACTCAGCTTGCCAAATCTCAAAAAATCACCTCTCTTTTTCAATTAAAACATAGACTTATTTTATCATATTCCTTATAATTGCGTCAAATTTTCAGACAATTCGAGGCTTTCCAATAAGTATGACCCCCATACCGAAGAATAATCTTCATAATATGGGGGTCATTAAGGTGGTAAAGGACTATTAGATTATATTTTTTACATAAGCATCGTAGAGAGACTTAAGCTCCTCGACGCGATCGTACATTTCTACCTGCAGTCCGGAAGCCATTTCATAATCGCCCTCGTTAAGAGCATTAATCAACAGGGTGAAAAGGGACTTCTCATCAATGCTGTCTTTTGCCAAATAGTAACGGAGCTCATTAATCTTGTTCCAGTTATAAGCATCCTGGTCAGTAACATACTCGGACTTAATCTCCTTGGCTGCACGGACAATATCACGATTCTCAGGAATAATGCGGGCAATCAGCTCAGTCTTCCAACGGGTAAGGGCACCCTCCTTGAAGGCCTCGATAATTGCATCAGTAAAAGCACCAGAGGAGGTAATGGCCTCGCGCTTATCGGTGTACTTGTCAAGAGCAGAAAGATTGTCCCATACAGTTGCAGGTGGTGCACCAAAGAGTCTGTTGCGCTCATCTGCAGTATAGTCCTCAAATACATCCTCCTCAGAACGATATGCTCTATCTTTTTCCAGATATCCTGCCTCTTCGCCGGCCTCCTTGGAAAGCTCAGCCAGTAGCTCCTTGGTGGTCTTGGTAATAGAATAACGGACGCCATCAAGGACTGCAGAGTAAATAGCAGACAGTACCAGATAAGTATCAGTATATGGGTTGCAGGCACGAAGCTCAAAACGGGTAGCTGCCGGATTGGTGACATCGCGAACCAGACCAGCCAAAATAGTACGGTTACGGGATGGAACCTCAGGAGTATGGCCCAGGGAAGTAACGATACATACAGGTGCCTCAAAGCCTGGCTTTAAGCGATTAAGAGAATCATTAGTGGCAGATACAAAAGGATTAATAACCTCATAGTTCTTCAGAAGACCCATGATAGCACCATAACCAACAGCACTCATGAAATCAACAGTCATTTCCTTTGGTGCAAAGAGATTTACGAAGGAACCATCCTCCATAATTGCGGCCAGGCCGATATGGGTATGCTCACCGTTACCTGCAACACCAATCATTGGCTTTGCTTTAAAGCTAACCTCCAAGCCATTAAGGCGGAAGGTTTGCTTAATAATGGTACGGGCCAACAGCTCGTTATCAGCTGCCTGAAGGGCGTCATCAAAACGCCAGTCAACCTCAATCTGTTCACAAACAGAAGTCATATTGCCGCCCTTATCCATCTGAGCCTTGATACCGCCTACTTCCTTGTGACCCATCTCGACGTTAAGACCATAATCATCAAGACGCTTTACAGTCTGCTCCAAAGCAGTACGAACGATACCATGAGTTCTCTGCCAATACTGCTCCTGCATAACCTGGGAGGCAAACATTTCATCAACATGTACATGGGAAAGAGGAGTCTTTACCCAAAACTCCAGCTCAGTGGCAGAAGTAAAGCTGATATCCTTAATCTTGCTGCAATCAATGTGCTCCAAGCCGGAAACCTTTGGATGCTTGTGGAAAATATCCAGCAGCTCCTTCTTTACAAAGGTCAGTGTATCAGCCAAAACTGAACGGGAATCTACGCGTCTGCCCTCATGAATCAGGAAAGCCGGAATACGGAGAGTACCTACCGGAAGGCCAGTTTTCTCATCGTAATTTTCAAAATTGTAGTCAACGAACCAATTTACGCTAGGATCAATTGGCATATCAACCTTGGCATTATTCAAGGTTGCAATGCCGGAAAGAACTACGGAAGAACCATCAGTCTAAGTCGGAGGCCAAGCG
>NZ_JAZTZI010000163.1:0-26245 GCF_045637405.1 Anaerovibrio sp. | reverse complement strand
CCCTCCATACCAATCTCATCACCATAATATATACATGGCACACCCGGGAAGGTCATCTGCCACGCTGCAGCTATTTTTAGGCGGCTTTTACCCAGCTTCAGTTTTTCATCATCGAGCTTATAATTTGCCTGAATTCTCTCCGGAACTCCCTCACAGGAAGGTGCTTCACCCAATATGGTCAGTATACGCTCCCGATCATGACTTCCCAAAAGGTTCATCATGGCATAAAAGTTCTGAACTGGATAATTCTCCTTAAGGCTCATTATCCTTCGACAAACCTGATAGCCGTCCACATACCCCAAAAGGAAGTCCATAACTATCCTGCGGAAAGGATAATTCATGGCAGAATCAATCTCATAGCCACAAAGATAATGTCGGTTTACACCATAGGCCACCTTGTTGGAGGCATCCTCCCACACCTCGCCGATAAGTACCGAATCCGGATCAGTATTTTTCAGCTCCTTGTAAAAGGACTGAGAGAATTTTTCCGGCAACTCATCAATTACATCCAGACGCCAACCGCTGATACCCTGTTTATTCCAATAATGAAGTACACTATCCTCTTTATGGATAATGTAATCCATATAGGCCGGGGTCTCCTCCCTCACATTTGGTAGATTGGTAAAGCCCCACCAGCTCTCATATTTGTCCGGATAATCAATAAAACTGTACCAGCTGTAATAAGGTGAATCCTTGCTCTGACAGGCACCCACTGAATCATAATTGCCATATTTGTTGAAATAGATACTGTCTTCGCCGGTATGACTGAACACACCATCCAAGATGAACCTTATCCCCATTTTCTTGCCCTCTGCACAAAGCTGGGCAAATTCCTCGTTCGTACCAAGGATAGGGTCTGTTTTCATGTAATTACCAGTATCATAATGATGGTTGCTGGCAGATTCGAATATTGGATTCAGATATACCACTGATATCCCCAAATCTCTTAAGTAAGGAAGCTTTTCCCTGATACCGGCAAAATTTCCCCCAAAGAAATCATAGGCGATAATTTCCCCATTATCCGGATCCTTATAGTATCGCGGTTTATCCTTCCACGACGCATGGTACAGGGCATTTGGCTTCTCCACCATTTCATTTCCCTTACGGTAGAACCGATCAGGAAAAATCTGATACATTACAGAGTGCTTAAACCAGTCAGGCGTTTTGGATTCCTTATCGTAAACTGTTATCTGGTAAGCTGAATGAGGGCAATCAGCCAGAAGACCCACTCCCCCCATCAGCTCATCATTGTTGCTGTAAAAACAAATCTTTCCATCAACGCTGATTATGAAATAGTACCAAAGCAGGGTTCCCGTTTTAGGCATATTAACATATCCCTCATAGTATTCCCCATCTTCCATCCTGGCCATACTATAAAGGGTCTCTCCTACACGGTCCTCCCATATACGGATTTTGATACCACTGATTTCTGTTTCCTTGTCGGTTTCCACCTTTAATCTCAGCCGCACCTTACTTTCGGTGGCAGCCGCCCCAACAGGAAAACGGTAAAATTCATTTTGCGAGTCGTGAATAACGTTTAATAGAGCAGCCACATAATGACCTCCTTATAGCATAAGCACTAGGCTAAAAGCTGCTTGTACATATCAATATATTCACTTGCTGACTTTTTCCAATCGAAATTAGACCTGATGGCATTATGCTGTAGCATATTCCAAATCTGAATATTATCATATTCAGTGAGGGCACGCTTAATGCAGTACATCAAATCATGGGCATTTATATTGGCAAAGGTGTAGCCATTGCCGGTGTTATCATACTTGTTAAATGGTTTTACAGTATCCTTAAGTCCACCTGTTTCGCGAACAATTGGCACAGTACCATAACGAAGAGCTATCATCTGGCCAATACCACATGGTTCAAAAATAGATGGCATAAGGAAGAAGTCCGCACTACCATAAATCTTTTGGGCCAAATCATTGGAGAAATAAATATTTACGGACACCTTGGTAGGGAAACGCCACTGGAGCTCCCGGAACCAATCCTCATAAACCTTGTCACCAGTACCCAGAATAACGAACTGGCAGTCCTCATGGGTCAAAAGCTCATCTAAAATTCTGGTAATAAGCTCAATACCCTTGTTCTCCACCAAACGGGATACCATTGCCAGCATTGGGGTACTGCGGCTTACAGGAAGTCCCAGCTGTGCCTGTAGCTTTTCCTTGTTGGTCAGCTTCTTATCCAGAGAATTGGCATCAAAGTTCTCATAGAGGTATTTATCAGTTGCCGGATCATATACAGAATTATCAATACCGTTTATAATTCCCCGCAAATCCTCACAACGGGAACGAAGCAGACCATCCAGATTTTCACCGAAGAATTCATATTGAATTTCCTCTGCGTAAGTACGGCTTACGGTACTGATTTTATCCGCATAAACAATACCGCCCTTCATAAAGTTCACACAATCATTGAACTCCAAATCGCCGTTATTGAAATACTGCCAATCAAGGCCCAGTACATCTCCCATAATATTCTTGTCGAAAATGCCCTGATACTTAAGATTGTGGATGGAGAATACGGTCTTAATATTTTCGTAACGGCTATCTCCCTGATGCTCCAGCTTCAGGAACACATTTACCAAGGCTGCGTGCCAGTCATTGCTGTTGATTACATCAGGCCAGAAATCCATGGTTGGCAATAAATTCAACACAGCACGGGAGAAGAAGGAAAATCTCTCAGCATCATCAAAGTAGCCATAAAGGCCATCGCGATAGAAGTATTCCTGGTTATCTACAAAATAGTAGGTAACGCCTTCATATTCCAGCTTGTCCACCCCGGCATATTTCTCACGCCAGGATACTGGTACTGTAATATCTCCCACATGCTCCATCGTGTTGCGATATTCCTCAGAAATGGAGCTGTACTTAGGCAGAATAACTCTGGCATCAACGCCTTCCGCCTTAAGGTATTTTGGCAAGGAACCGGCCACATCAGCCAATCCACCAGTCTTAATAAAAGGAACTGCTTCAGAAACTACATACAAAACTTTCATAACTTGCACCTCTCTCTATTACTCGGCCTTTTTTCGACCCCTGGTCGTTTTCTTTGGCTTCTCACTTACCTCTTCCTTTTTTATAGTGGCTTTTGAATCTTTTTCTTCTTTAGCCTTTGCAGTTGTGGCCTTTTTGGTACGGGTCTTAGGTTTGGCTTCAGCCTCCTGGGCAGCTTCAGCTTTTGGCTTCCTGCCACGGGTAGTTTTAGGCTTTACTTCCTTTTCCTCATCATCCTTAGCCTTTACAGCTGTTTTTCTGGTTCTTGTTGTCTTAGGCTTGGTTTCCTTTTCCTCCTTGGCTTTGGCAGCAGCGGTTTTAGTGGTTGCAGTCTTCTTTGCCGTGGAAGTTTTCCTTGTAGTCGTTGTTTTAGTCGTAGTCGTTGTTTTCTTTGCAGTTGTGGTTTTCTTTACTGCAGTTTTTTTCTTGGCCGTTGATTCTTCTGCGTCAGTTTCCTCTTTTTTAGCTTTTGCAGTAGTCTTGGTCTTGGCTGCAGTGGTCTTGGCCTTTACTGTAGTCTTTTGGGATGTAGTCTTTTTCTTCACCCCATCGTCACTGGGGGACTGTAATTCCAAATAAATGGTTGCCAAAGGTGGAACTGTAACAAGAATGGAATTTGCCTTCCCCTGCCATTCCACATCCTCGGAGACTATATCATAATCATTCAGCACATTGGAACCACCATATTCCTCTGCATCACTATTAAATATTTCCCTGTAAACACCAGCCTCCGGAACGCCAAAGCGATATCCATGACGCACCTCTGGTGTAAAGTTTGAAATGGCAATAATGAAGGAGCCATCCTCAGCCTTACGAATAAAGGATACCAAGCTGTCATCAGCATTATCGCAATCAATCCACTCAAAGCCTCTCCAGTCAAAATCCACCTCCCAGAACGCTTTGTGATCAACGTAGAATTTATTAAGGGCCCGTGAATATTCCAGCATCTGGGTATGCTTTTCATACTGCTCCACCAAATGCCAATCAAGACTGTCGTCGAAATTCCATTCGATAAACTGACCGAACTCGCCGCCCATAAAGAGCAGCTTCTTGCCTGGATGAGCCATCCAATAGCCGAAGAAGGCACGAAGACCGGCAAATTTCTGCCAATAATCACCTGGCATTTTACTTATAAGTGAACACTTGCCATGAACCACTTCGTCATGGGACAAGGGCAACACAAAATTCTCACTAAAGGCATACATCAGGGAGAAGGTCAGCTTGTCGTGGTGCCACTTACGATAAACAGGGTCCAGACTGATATAGCGCAGAATATCATTCATCCAGCCCATATTCCACTTATAATTAAAGCCCATGCCCCCCATGTAAACCGGCTTGGAAATATTTGGCCATGAGGTGGATTCCTCAGCAATCATCAATGCCTGAGGGTAATTCTTGAATACTGCCTCATTTAGCTTGTGCAGAAAATCAATGGCCTCCAGATTACCATCGCCGCCAAATTTATTAGGCACCCAGTCGCCATCCTGACGACCGTAATTTAGATACAGCATGTTTGCCACAGCATCAATGCGCAAACCATCAATATGATACTGATCCATCCAGAACATGGCATTAGAAATGAGGAAGCTCTGTACCTCAGTACGGCCATAGTCAAAGTTTACAGTACCCCAGCCTGCATTATCAGCACGTTGTATATTGTCGGATTCGTACAAATTCTGGCCGTCAAAATCACGAAGCCCCTGATTGTCCTTACAGAAATGACCAGGAACCCAGTCCATAATGATGCCGATACCAGCCTGATGAGCCTTGTCCACCAAATAACGGAACTCATCAGGAGTACCATAACGACTGGTAACAGCATAATAACCGGTGGCCTGATAGCCCCATGACCCGTCAAACGGATGCTCGCAAAGCGGCATCAATTCAATATGGGTGTAGTTCATGCTCTTTACATAGTCCACCAGCTGGTCAGCCATATCCATATAGGAAAGATACTCCCCATCAGGAGTACGTCTCCAGGAACCTAGATGAACCTCATAGGTGAGCATTGGACGGGTGTAGGAAGGGTGGTCCTCCTTGAATTTAGCCCACTTGCTGTCCTTCCATTTGTAGTTTCCCAATTCATAAACAATAGAAGCAGTCTCAGGCTTTTTCTCGGCAAAAAAGCCATAGGGATCAGCCTTCATAATATGTGGTCCCTCATGCTGTGGCAAAATAGCATATTTGTACACAGTACCAGACCCGACATCGGGGATAAAGAGATTCCATATCTCTCCATCCCCCAGTTTGGACATTTTATTTACTCTTGTATCCCAGTTATTGAAATCACCCACAACTGAAACTTCCTTGGCATGAGGTGCCCAAACTGTAAATCGTACACCTTTTTTACCGTTCTGCTCCATTATATGGGCACCTAACATTTCATAGGCACGGTAATTAGTCCCCTGATGGAACAAGAACAAATCATACTCGCTTAACTCTGATGTCTCCATGTATATCCCCTCTTACTTAATCTCTACAGGCTCAATATCCCAAATATCCTCAGCATACTCAGTAATGGTACGGTCTGAGGAGAAAATACCAGAATTTGCAATATTGACAGCAGAGGATCTAAGCCATGCATCCTGATCCTGATAACGACGGACGATTTCCTCATGAGCTTCAATATATGCGTTAAAGTCCTTCAAGATGAAGAACTCATCATTACTGTTAATCAGATAATCAAATAATGTCTGGAAATTACCATAGGTACCATCAGTAAGCTGATTCATAACAGTGCGGACATTTTCATTGGTATTGTATTCATCCCACGCGTTATAATTTCCATTTTCATAGTAGGAAATAACCTCATCAGCTCTTAGCCCGAAGATTACGCAATTATCGTCGCCCACCTGCTCATGAATTTCTACATTGGCACCGTCCATGGTTCCCAGAGTTATGGCACCATTCATCATAAATTTCATGTTGCCTGTACCAGATGCTTCCTTGGAGGCGGTGGAAATCTGCTCGCTGACATCAGCTGCCGGATATACCATTTCACCCAAGGACACTCCGAAGTTCTCCAGGAATATTACCTTAATCTTACCGTTAATACTCTCATCATTATTAATCTTGTCAGCCACTGCATTGATAAGACGGATTGTCTCCTTGGCTGTGTAGTAACCAGGCGCAGCCTTGCCACCGAAGAAGTATACCACCGGTACAGGCATATCGTAATCAGGGTCATTCTTCAAGCGGTTATACTGATACATAATATGCAGTATATTCATAAGCTGACGCTTGTAGGAGTGAATTCGCTTAACCTGAATGTCAAAGATGGAATCAATCTTTACACGAACCTTGTTATGGGACCATACATACTGTGCCAAAGCCCGTTTTCTTGCCCTCTTTACCTTCTTGATAGCCTTCAGGAAATCAGGATCATCCACATAATCATTAATTTTCTTTAAAAGCTTAATATTTTGGCGCCACTCACGGGTCAGCTTATCATCTATGAGATGTGCCAAATCATTATTTGCACTGATAAGCCAACGACGATGGGTGATACCATTGGTCTTATTATTGAATTTTCTAGGGAATACCTTATAGAAATATTTCAAGGTACTGGTCTTCAAGATATCTGAATGAATTTTGGCCACGCCATTAACGCTGTAAGAGCCAACCACTGCCAAACGTGCCATGTGAACCTGACCATTTTCAATGATGGACAGCTCACGAACAAGCTCCTCGTCACCTGGATATTTCTTGCGAATCCCCTCCAGGAAGCGACGGTTAATTTCCTCCACTATCATGTATATACGAGGCAGTGTCTCCTTAAAGAGCCCCACATCCCATTTCTCCAGTGCTTCCGGCAAAATGGTGTGGTTGGTATATGCACAGGTCTGGGTAGTAATATCCCACGCATCTTCCCACTCAAGTCCATAGTCATCCACCAAAATACGCATCATTTCCGGTACAGCGGTGGCTGGATGGGTATCATTAATATGAATACCAATTTTGTCGGAAAGATCATAAACATTGTCATGTGTCAGCATGAAGTGACGAATAATACTCTGGACGCCAGCAGACACAAAGAAATACTCCTGCAACAGGCGGAGCTTCTTACCATCCGAAAGTCTGTCATCAGGATACAGGTATTCAGTGATACGGTTTACCCAACGACGATATTCCTGACGCTGATTTATCTCCTCCTGAGTCAGGGTGCCATAGTCGGAAAAGTCCATATTAACCTCTGCATTCCAAAGGCGCAGGGTATTGACCGTTGTATTCTTGTAGCCGATAACAGGCACATCATACGGAACGGCCATAATGTCGGTATAGCCCTCATAAACAAGCTGTAAATTTTCCTCGCCAGGAACCTCCTTCATGTAGGCATGACCGCCAACACGGACATTTACAGCCTTGTTAGGCTTTCTGAATTCCCATGCGTAGCCATCACGAAGCCAGTTATCCGGAATCTCAATCTGGGTTCCATTGATGATTTTCTGCTCAAAAAGGCCATACTGATAGCGAAGGCCACAACCATGGGCAGGCAAAGCCAGAGAAGCCATGGAATCAATGAAGCAAGCTGCCAATCGTCCCAAGCCGCCATTACCAAGGCCTGCATCAGGCTCCTCATTGTAAATATCGTCCAGCTTCACATCCAGTTCCTTCAATACGATTTTCAGGGCATTCTTCAAATCCAAATTAATCAAATTGGTGTTGAGAAGTCTGCCCAACAGGAACTCAATTGAAAAATAATAAATCTGCTTATTGTCATTAATAGCGTACTGTTTGTTGGTCTTAATCCAATTTTCAGTGGTGTACTGCTTTACCACTGCTGCAACAGCATTATATACCTCATTCTGGGAAAGCTCTGAAAGCTCGCGTCCATACAGTATCTTGGATGTAAGTATAAAGCGTTCTTTAAGTTCATCCTTGATTTCATCAATATCTCTTTCAATAAATGCCATATAATCACTCCCATATAATAAAAAAAGCCAAACAGGCCCCTGACGACAGGATAACCCTTATCATCAGCGGCCTGAAATCAATTATTAAATAACGGTGCTCTTAGCAATAATCAAAGGATAATTCTCAGCACCTTTTAACCACTGATCCTCAGAAACGACAACATTCTTGTCGCAGATTACATCCCTGAGCATTGCATACTGCTCTATCTGGCATTGCTCCATAATAATGCAATCCTTAATCTTTACGCCTTCAGCCACCCTTACGCCTCTAAAGAGAATACTGTCCTCAACCTCACCATAAATCTCACAGCCATTGCCGATGAGGGAATTGGTAACCTTTGCAGTATTCTTGTACTGCACCGGAGCCGCATCCTTTGTCTTGGTGTGGATAGGATGTTCACTCATAAAGAGCTCATTCCAAATATCAGGATTTAATATGGCCTTGTTGGCGTTAAAGTAGGCCATGGTGGAATTAATTCTGGTAGAAAAGCCCTTGTGCTCGTAACCATAAATGCTGAAATTATCCATGTGACGTATAATGCCATCCACCAGCATACTGTTGCCTCCACGCTCAAAGGTAGAGGTAACCAGCTTCACCAAAGTATCCTTTCTCATGAGATAGATACCCATGAAGTCATTGGACCCCTTGGTAGAGGTCATACGCTTAGCGATGTCAGTCACCTTGCCATTTTCAGCAACCTGCATGGAAGCTGCCTCCCCCGGCAGGTCTTCCCGCGCCTTGCAATATACCATGGTGATATCTGCCCCAGTATTCTGGTGGAACAGAAGAACATGTCTAAAATCAATGTTATATACTGTATCAGCCTGTACCAGGAACACGTACTCAGCAGAACTGCGCATAACGAAATCTATATTTTGATAAAGTCCGGCGAGAGCACTATTATTACCATTTTCGCCGTCATTAGGGAGATAAGCCAAGCCATCACGATGACGTGCCAAATCCCAATCCTTACCGGAGCGCAGATGGTCAAAAACAGGTCTTGCCTTTTTTGATACCAGAACACCTACATGACCAATACCAGAGTTTACCAAACTGGACATGGCAAAATCCAGTATACGATAGCGGCCGGCAATAGGAAGTGCGGCCACTGGACGGTGTTCACAAAGCTCCTTCAGCATACTGTTGGCACCATCGAGTCTTATAATCCCCATTACATTACCCAACATGATCAACTCCATTCTCGTTTCCTAAATCAGCTTACCTGCTGTCCCACACTTGCCTGCTCTGCCGTAACAGTTTCACCTTCTGGAACCACGGCAATAGCTCCCTCTGAACCAGCAACGTGAGCACCGGCGGAAATCACGCAGTTCTGGGCCACAATGGCGTGGTCAATTACTGCATTTTCCTCAATAACGGTAAATGGCATAATTACTGAATTTGTAACCTTGGCCCCCTTACCAATTTTAACACCGGAGAACAATACTGAATGGTCCACTTCTCCCATAACCATGGAGCCTTCATTCAGCATTGAGCAGGTGACTTTGGCATCCCTGCCTAAATAATGAGGTGGCAGGGATGGATTATTGGAATAAATTTTCCATGCACTGGTAAAGGAGAATGGAGGTTCATCCTGCAGAAGGTCCATATTGGCCTGCCACAGGCTCTCAATAGTTCCAACATCCTTCCAGTAGCCCTCGAAGGCATAGGAATACATCCTTGCCTCATCCTTTAACATAGCAGGAATAATATTCTTGCCGAAATCGTGGGAGGAGTTATCATCAGTAGCATCTTCTTTAAGGTACCTATCCAAGAAATCACGGTTGAAAATATAAATACCCATGGAAGCCAGATTGCTCTTTGGTTTTGCAGGTTTCTCCTCAAATTCTACAATACGGCCGTCCTTTTCATCGGTATTCATAATGCCAAAGCGTGGTGCTTCATCCCAAGGCACCTCAAATACACCGATGGTAGCATCGGCTTTGTTGGCTCTGTGGGCTGCCAGCATTTTGGCATAGTCCATGGTATAAATATGGTCGCCGGAAAGCACCAGCACATATTCTGGATCTACCATGTCAATAAAATTCAGATTCTGATAGATGGCATCTGCTGTACCCTTGTACCAGTCTGCCCCCTTGTCCCTTGCATAAGGTGGCAAAATGAACACGCCACCATCTGACTTATCCAAGTCCCAGGAATCACCAGTGCCCAGATAAGTATGAAGCTCCAATGGGCGGTACTGTGTCAGCACACCAACCTTGTCTATGCCGGAATTGGCACAATTTGACAGTGGGAAATCAATAATTCGATACTTACCACCAAATGGTACTGCTGGTTTGGCAATATTTTTAGTTAGTGCCCCCAGGCGGCTTCCCTGACCACCTGCCAGTATCATGGCCACACATGTTGTCTTACTCATAAAACTCACTCCTGCGCTTAATTCAGCTCCAGGCTCAGCCATTGTATATATTTCCCTACGTAGCCGTTACCTGAAAAACTACACTACTGAAAATTAATAATATATTATTTGTACTGTAACTATTTCTTCATATAAAAAAAAAATCCTGCAAAAAAGTAGTTTTGTTGAAAAAATAAACGTTTTTTCCTATCTTTTTCACAGAATTCAGATATATATTATGCTGTCAAAACTATTTTTCCACCGGAACCATCAAATATTCAGGAGCGGCTACATCAATGTCACACCTGCCTGCCGTTAAATCCACCAAGGATAGCTGTATTTTTTCCACATCATCAGGCTCAATTAACAGCTTTACGGTCACCTTATCGGTATACTCCGTTTCCCCGGAGCGAAGATTATTGGTTCGTACCCAATTTTCCACAGAACCCAGCAAGGTATAATCCATTTCCGCCGAAACCCTGCAAAATGGCCTTACCTCCACCTGAGGTGTGGCTTCCAGCCCCAATGAGGCTGAATGATTGTAGGCTCTGATAAGGCCGCCAGCTCCCAGCTTTATTCCCCCAAAATAACGGGTCACTACCACCACAACATTGGTGAGGCCATGCTGTTTAATAGCTTCCAATATGGGATTTCCTGCAGTTCCCCCAGGCTCCCCGTCATCATTGGATTTTTGCTGACTGCTGTCAGTACCAAGAATCCATGCAGAGCAATTGTGACGGGCATCAAAATGCTTTTTCTTAATACTTTGCACAAATTCTCTGGCTGCTGCCTCATCCTCCACATGGGCCGTATATGTATAAAATTTTGATTTCTGAATTTCATAATATGAGGTTCCAAAATCAGAGGTGGTTTTGTATGGCTGCATGTCAGTTCACCTCCGGTATGGTAAGATTTTTCCTGAGTGAATTAATCTCACCGGCAGTAAAGAGCATATCCGGTGAATTTACAAGCATGGCATCTTTTAAATACCCCAACTGCACATCATGATTTTCTGTAGGCATTTTTTCCGGATCCGCCATCATCCTGGTGGCCCGTATTGTCTTTAGCTGACCATCAGAATACGCCTTGGTTTTTTTTAAAATAGAGGACGTTAAATCATAATTGGCATCATCAAGGCTAATGGGCGGTGCCATCTGATAAATTTCATTATGAAGGCTGACTACGTTTGATTCCAGCTGGGAAAGGCGGTTATATGCCTCACGCAGGGATATTTCCTCATCTTTAAAATCCTTCATGATACGATAATAGGATACCCAACAATAATCAATGGCATCCAGCTTTTTCTTGTAATTGGTATACCATTCGCCAAAGGCCAGCTGCTGGGCTGTAATATGTCGAATAGCCGACTCATCCAGCTCCGCGTAGGAGTCGGAGGTACTGGAATAATAGCCATAGCCCACAATGGAAAGAGCCAACAAAAGGGAACCACAAAAGGCATAAAATGCCATGCGGCTTTTAATATTCTTTTCCAGCACCAGAACCATCAGGGCCAGAACTATAATTGCAATTAAAACAGGCAATAACATAATAAATCCCTTCAACCGAATTTAGACAACACAAAATCTATTAAGATATTATACACCAAACTGGGGTTGAGGCAAAATATCACAGTTTTCATACAATACCCTTTAATTGTTTGTTATAACGAGTTTTAATATGTTTAGTTGGATCTCCCAACTCGTTGAAACGCTAATTGGAAGATTTTTCTTCTTAAAGAAGAAAAATTTGAACAATAGCGTTATAATTATAAAAGTTATTTTTATAAAAAGGAGACTCCTAATGACGAAAAAGGATATTGCGAAAAGCATCTGGAGTATGATGCGCTCTTATTGGAAATCAGAAGAACGATGGTGGGCACGGGGCATGCTTGCAGTTATCATCATCCTAAATCTGGCCCAGGTTTATCTCCTGGTAATGCTTAATCAATGGAATAATGATTTTTATAATGCCCTGCAAAATTATGATTTTGAAAATTTCTGGCCCCTGGTGGGACACTTTACCCTTATAGCTTTCATATACATAATAGCTGCTGTTTATGCTATTTATTTGCAGCAAATGCTACAAATAAAATGGCGTACATGGATGACCGACAATTATCTGAACAGCTGGATGGCCAAACAGATCTATTACAAGCTCCAGATTTTTAAGTCAGACATGGATAACCCGGACCAGCGTATTTCCGAGGACATTAATTCCTTTATTACCCTGACCCTTTCCCTTTCTCTTAATTTCTTAAAGCAACTGACCATTTTGGGAGCCTTTATCTTTGTACTGTGGAATCTTTCCGGTACCTTGGACCTTACATTAGGGGAAACGGCTATTTCCATTCCTGGATATATGGTATGGTTATCCCTGCTCTATTCCATTTTGGGCACCTGGCTTGCTCATATGGTTGGCCGCAAGCTGATAAAGCTGAACTATGACCAGCAGCGCTACGAGGCTGACTTCCGTTTTAACATGGTGCGGGTCCGTGAAAACAGCGAAAGCATCGCCTTTTATCGGGGTGAGTCACCTGAATTAAACGGCTTTGGGGACCGCTTTAAAATGGTGGTACAAAACTTCTGGGGCCTCATGAAGCGGACCAAGCTGCTGAACTTCTACATTAACGGTTATGCCCAGCTGGCCATTATTTATCCACTTATTATGGCGGCACCAAAATATTTTTCCGGAGAAATGCAGCTGGGTGGCCTGATGCAGACCATCAGTGCCTTTGGCAGGGTGCAGGATGCCCTGAGCTACTTTGTTACAGCCTACGATTCCATCGCCCAGTATGCAGCGGTTATCCGCCGACTTGGTGACTTCACCGCCCACATGGAAGAAGTGGACGAACTCAAATCCGACTTCAATACTATTAATAATACAGATAACAAACTGTCCCTTGAGAATATGGATATTCTCCTTCCAGAGGGCAAAAAAATCATCGAAAGCCTTAATCTGGAATTTACTCCTGGCGAATATGCCCTTATAAGCGGGCCTTCCGGTTCCGGTAAAAGTACCCTTTTAAGGGCCCTTGCGAATATTTGGCCTTACGGCAGCGGTACAATTGCAAGGCCGGATAAGTGGCGTCTTATGTTCCTGCCACAACGTCCATACCTTCCACTGGGTACCCTTCGTCAGGCCATTTATTACCCGCAAAACGTTCCCGAAAATGACTCCATAGATTTGGGAGCATATCTTAAGGATTTTGGTCTGACAGATTTAACAAGCCGTCTGGACGACGTGGACGACTGGAGCCGTATCCTGTCACTGGGGGAGCAACAACGTATCGCCTTTATCCGTATATTGCTCTTTAAGCCGGAAATGGTGTTCCTGGATGAATCAACCTCAGCCATGGACGAGGACATGGAGGCTCATTCCTACGATGCCCTGAAAGCCCAATTACCTGAGATGTCTGTGATAAGTGTGGGGCACCGTTCCACATTACTATCCCGTCATAATACTATTCTCCGCCTCATAGGAGGCGGTGCCTGGATGATTGAAAGGACCGTTTAATATGCCCGGAATGCGTTCAAAAATACCTATCGAGGACAATAACAGTAAACCAGAGCCCACCTTCAGCAATGGTGAAAAAGCCGGCATGGCCCTGTCTTTGGTCTTATTTCTCTTTGGCCTTTCCGACGGTGATTTGCCTCTGTGTTTTTTTACCGCCTCCTTCCTCATATATGAATTTCATGTAATTTTAAAAAAGGCCAGAGGAAATCAGGATTGGTTTATGTCCAATCTCTTAAAGGGAATGAGCATAGCCATGTTCATCGGCTCCATTATGATGGTACTCCTGTAACTAAAAAGCTGCCTCACGTTTGTTTCGTGAGACAGCTTTTTAGTTGCTTATTTTGCTGTTAAATTGTAGGAAGGGAAGGTGGTAAGCAGATAATTGCTTATGGTCTCCCCGATTATTTTTTTGCCCAGATGATCCGGATGTAGTCCATCGGTGGTGAGCTCTGCCTTCAGCTGCCCATTGGCATCAGTGAGAGCCGGAGTCACATCCACATGATATGGCTGATTCTTTATCCACTGATTCAAAAGCTGCTGTTGCTCCTTCCAGTTCCAGGCCGCCGTTTCAATGGTAGGTACCTTTGACATTAAGCCAGGATTTATTGGAGTAGCCGTTACAAATACAGGAATGACATTGTGGTATTGGCATTCTGCCAATATCTGTTCCATGGCGGCGATGGTATCCCAGCCGTCTTCACCAGCCCGAAAGTTATTCACGCCACCCATTATTATCAGCATGCCCGGAGAAAAAGCCATCACATCCTGATCAAAGCGATTGGCCATGTCCTGAACACTGTCGCCACTTCGTCCTAAATTCTTAACGGGAACCTGACAATAATATTCCCAGCTGTACATAGCATATCCTGGAGGCACATTACATACGCCCCCTCCATGGGTGATACTATCACCAAGGGCCGCAACCCGCACGTGCTGCTCCACATCAAAATATTTTGGTTCAGACCATTCGGTATTGGGCTCCCCCGCCTTGTTTTGGGAACGGACCTGCCACATATAATGACCCGGCCAGGTGTAGCCACCTTCTTCGTAGTAAACATTGTTCTTGGTAGTCATTACCCGAACCTCTTCATAACGGCCCGGAGAAAATTTATTTTCGCGGCTGACCTTGATTTCATAACCACCACTGCCATCAACGGGAATCCAAGAAAAAACCGGGTACAATGGAGTATATGCCATTTTTTCAAACTCCGTAGTAGCCAGTGGGGCTTTTGGATTTACCTCCTCACCAATAAGGGGCTTAGGAGCACTGTAAGCGCCCATGACATTGCCGTCATAATTCAGCGGACACACCCGCCAATAATAATCCCTGGCCTTAAACATATTGGCCGTATCCAGCTCATAGCCATTGTTTGGGATAAGGTTAAAATGCTTTACCTCAGCTTCCTTGCTGGTGCTGTCCCCATCTGTTATAACCAAGCGATAGCTGACTGCACCCGGAATAGTTTTCCAACTAATCCGTACTTTATTCAATGGCTCTGCCTGAAGCTCTGTTTTAGCATCAAGCTCATTAGTTATATTGCCAATGGCATTACCAATAGCCTCAGTATTAATATCCTCCGCCACAACCACGCCGGAAAAGGACATTAGGCCGACTATGACCGCTACCACAATTTTATTAGAAAACTTCATGTTATCTCTCCCAAGTACATAGATAAACTTGCTTTATCCATATTTTTTTACCTAATCACATAGGCAAAAAGTAATACTTGTATAATAGCTTATCACTATTAACGACAGGTTGCAACGGCTGCGGCTATGGCGGCACCGATACTGGAGCCATCCTTCACAAGAACCGGCTCCAAGCCTCCTGCTTCAGCACCCATTATTTCATAAAGGGCCCGTCTGACATTCTCCTGAACATAAGGCATGTGCTGAAACAAGGAACCATCCACAGCTATATGCTGTGGCTCCACCCTGCCACAGCCGGCTATATGCCACAGGGTGCCGGCCCAGGAAGCAGCCACAATACGGGCAGAACGGATAGTAATGACCTTGGCCAGATTACGCAGCTTTTCAATAATTTCTTCATCCCCAGCCACCTTTCCCAAGGTACCATCAAATATTTTGGCTGCCCCGGAACTGTCTTCCATTATGGCAGACATATCCACAGTGGAAAAGTTTGGCTTTTGGGATAAATCTAAAATTTCCTTTGTGAGCCTGCTGAACAGCTCCCCAATATATTTTCCCGATACCATTTTTTCCAAACGCTGACGTCCAGGCTGCTCAGAAGCCCTGTCCAGCTCAAGGTCCCATTTGCTTGGAATCATCTTGGAAAAGGCCCCGGACTCCATATTAATAATACAGGCCGGTCTTCCCACATCCGGCATAACCTCCATATAACAAGTATTATAGCCAGTAGCATAAATAGAACCTATACGGGTATCAGGATATGTGTATGCCGAAGCCAAAAGCACTGCCACAGTATCATTGAGAATTGCCACGGGCTTTATATTGCCAAAGCCTCTGCGGATAAGGGCCTTTTCCAGCAAATCATTAATGTCCTCTCCCTCAACCCCTGGTACAGCAAATTCCTTGGCCCATTTTATGAGCCGTGCCCGATTAATATCCTTTTGCTCCGTACCAAAGGAAAAGGTATGCCCCAAAAAATACGTCCTTTCCTTATCTCCATTAACCGCTTCTCCCACTGTTTCTGCCAAAAAATCAAAGAGAGCATCAGGGGAGGCAGAACTGTTGATTAAATTATATTCAGCAGTTACCAGAGGCTTTTCCACCCAGCGCAGAACTTCATAGGTGCTGTTTCCCATAAGACGTACAACGGACGCCCGCACATTGGTACCCCCAAAATCTACAGCCAGATATTCTCCTTTTTCATTGCCATCAGGCAAGCCAATGAAGGAAGGCAGCATGGGCAGGGAAGAATATTCGCTTTTCTTAAGCCCCTGCTCCAGGTCCCAGCGAAAGGCCCCAGCCACATCAGTAATAAATTCCTTACTGATATCCAGCTCATCCATTATTTCCTTGTATAAAACCTCATTAAAAGCCACCCTGCGTGCCCCCATTCAAAATATTCCGAACAGCTACTCCGTCTGCCTTCCAGATACCGACGTAGCTTTTCAGCTGATAACATTGGGTGTTCCCCATTAGAACGACTTATCCTCTTGGCATTATTTCAGTAACATAGCCGTCCGGATCCTGGATAAAATGAATCCCAGCCGGCTCCACTACTCTTAATACGCAGCCCATCTCCTGATGCATATCCAGGGCTTCCTTGTAATCATCCACCCAGAAAGCCAGATGAACAGGATTTTCACCTAAATTATAATCCCCCTCATGGTCCTTTTTCAGAGTAATTTCCAATTCATAACCGGATTCCTCCTCATCCACCATATAAGTGAGATTTATATGGGGCAAATCCTTAACGTTTTTCACCTTAAGGCCAACAGCCTTTTTATAAAACTCCACGGAACGCTCCACGTCCTTAACTGCAATACTGCTATGTGCCATAGTAAATTTCATTACCCAAAACTCCTTTTTTAAAAAATAAAATACATATATTTAAGCCAAAAACATTCATTTTATGACTCCTGAGCCTTTTCCTCCAGATATGCCCAGCGATCCATAAGGCTATCAAGCTCAGCGGCAAGCCGCTCCTGTTCCACGGTAAGCTCCCGCAGCATATCATAATCCGAGCCGTTCATGGACATCTGCATTTCCACTACCTTAAGCTCACTTTCCTTGCTGGCGATTACAGCCTCTATTTCAGCATATTCCTTGGCCTCATTATAGCTAAGGCCTTTGTTTTTGCTTTTGGGCTTTATCCTTTCGGTGGCTGGCTCTGCTGTGGCCTTGGCCTTTTCCACACGACGCTGAAGCTGGATTTTTTCAGCCTGCTCTGCATCAGCCTTTGCCTTATAGTCGGAATAGCCACCCATGAAAATCTGCACATGGGCATCATCATCAAATACAAATACCTTTTGGGCCATGCGGTCAGTAAAGAAGCGGTCATGAGAAACGAAAATGATAGCACCATTGAAATCCTCTATAAAATTCTCCAATACCGCCATGGTGTCCAAATCCAAATCATTGGTAGGCTCATCCAAAAGCAGTACATTTGGCTCCTCCATTAAAATCCGCAAAAGGTACAGACGACGCTTTTCGCCTCCTGACAGACGGGAAATTTCCGTCCACTGAAGATCAGGAGGAAACAGAAATTTTTCCATCAGCTGACCTGCTGACAGCTTGGTACCATCAGCCATGGTAATATAATGGGCCGCCTCCTGAATGTATTCCTTGGCCCTAAGCCGCCCATCCATTTCCACATTGGTCTGGGCAAAATACCCCAATTTAACGGTCTGTCCAATTTCCACTATACCCTTTGTGGGCTGGAGACGCCCCGCAATGATATTAAGAAGGGTGGATTTTCCGGTGCCATTTCCACCTAAAATGCCAATCCTGTCATTTCTGAGTACGGTGTAGGTAAAATCATTGATATAGGTTTTCCCTTCCCATTCATAGGTGACATTTTCCAGCTCGATTATCTTTCTCCCCAGGCGACTTCCTGCCAGACCGATTTCCACCTGATTGCGGTTAAGGTCCACCTTCTGGTCCCTCACCTGCTCATAACGCTGAATACGGGCCTTCTGCTTTGTACTGCGGGCCTGGGCTCCACGACGTATCCATGCCAGCTCATTGCGAAGGAAATTCTGACGCTTGCGTTCTCCCGCTTCCTCCTGCTCAATACGGGCTGCCTTTAATTCCAAAAACTGGGAATAGTTGCCATCATAGCTGTAGGTCCGCCCCTTGTCAAATTCCAATATTCCATTAGTAACCCTGTCCAGAAAATAACGGTCATGGGTTACTGTCAAAAGGGAGCCCTTCCAGCGGGCAAGATATTCCTCCAGCCACCCAATCGTTTCACTGTCCAAATGGTTTGTTGGCTCATCCAAAATCAGCAGATCGCAGGGCTGAATAAGGGCAGTAGCAAGGGCCATACGCTTTTGTTGGCCTGAGGATAAGCTTCCCACCTTGGCCTCAAAATCGTGGATACCCAAATGATTCAAAATTGTCTTGGCTTCACTTTCCATATTCCAGCCATTAACGCTGTCTATTTTGGCAGAGGCGTTAACCAAGGCCTGTTGTACCTCCGGGGAAACGTCCCCGGCCTCAGTCTTGGCCAGAGCTGCCTCATAATCCCTAAGGGCTCTCATCAGTGGGCTGTCATCCTTAAAAACCTCCATTAACACGGTATTTTCCATGTCAAATTCCTTGGACTGCTCCAAAAAACTGATGCGAAGATTTCTCATGGTCACCATATTGCCTGTATCCGCTGTGAGCTTCCCCGCCACTGTTTTCAAAAATGTGGATTTGCCTGTACCATTTACACCTACTATACCGATTTTATCATTTTCATTTACATTGAGATTTACATGACTGAACAAGACTTTTTCGCCGTAGCTCTTGCCCAGGTCTTCCACTGTCAAAACCAAGTTATACTTCCTCCTCGGCGGTGATTTCCGGATGGTCCTCCACCAGCGGCTTCTTCAACTGAAGCAATATTCTGGTAATGCGCAAATTATCGATTTCTTCCACAAAGAAATCCACGCAGTCACAGGATGCCTTCATGCCAATCATAGGAGGTGACTGAACATTGTTATAGAGCCAGCCTCCAATTGTATCAATATTATCCGCCTCAATTTCCATTTCAAAAATATCACTTACTTCCTCCAATAACAGCATGGCATCAATGGAGTAGATAAGGTCAGAGCGCTTTTCGATGGAAGGGCGTTCCTGGTCAAATTCGTCCTGAATTTCACCTACGATTTCCTCAATGACATCCTCGATGGTAACCATGCCTGCGGTGCCACCGTATTCATCCACCACAATGGCCAGCTGGGAACGCTGCTTCTGCATCATCTTCAACAGCATACTGATTTTCATGGTTTCCGGCACCACCAGAGTACGGCGTACCAGCTTTCTCAGGATAGGTCGACGACGTTTGTAAAGGGACTGCATCAAATCCTTAATATGCAAAAATCCCACAATATCGTCCTTGTCCTCGCCACACACCGGATAACGTGTAAGGTGCTCCTCCATGGCCACCTTGATATTCTCCTCAAAGCTGTCCTCCAAATAGAGGCATACCATATCAGTACGCGGAATCATGATTTCACGTACATTGCGGTCAGCAAAATCAAATACGTTGTCCACAAAATCCAGCTCTGTTTTGTCAATATATCCCTGCTTGTGGCTTTCCTCCATAAGACGCCTGATTTCATCTTCTGTATGGGCCACTTCATCACCGTTGTTGGAAATATCAATGCCGAAAATCCCGGCCACAAATACCGCCACCTTGTTCAGTACCCATACTGAGGGATACATGATTTTCTGAAAGAACATAAGCGGAATGGCCACGGCCAGCATTACCCTTTCCACCTGCTGGATTGCCACATTTTTGGGAATCAGCTCACCAATAATAATAGTAGCCGCCGTTACCAGTGAAAAGGCAATGATAAAGGATACGGTGGTGGACAGTGCTCCCCCAAGGCCAATAATTTCAAAAACCGGCTTCAACACATGGCTGATAGTAGGCTCTCCCAAAAGACCAAGGCCCAGTGAAGCCATGGTTATACCCAGCTGGGTTACGGAGAGGGAAACATCCACATGCTCCACCAATGGCTTGGCATAAACCGCCCGACGGTTACCCGCCTCTATCATGGAATTTAAACGGGACATTCGCATTTTTACAATGGCAAACTCTGCCGCCACAAAAAAACCATTAAGGGCAACCAAAATTACTATGATTATAAGTTTGATTATAACCTCTGTTATATCCAAGAAAATTTCCTCCCATGTTAATTGAAAACAGGCATGCTCTTTTCGTCATCAAAGGTGGCTGTACAACGGGGATAATTGCTGCAGCCCCAGAAATTGCCGTTGCGGCCCTTGATGCGTCTCAAACTGCCCTCTCGGCACTTCGGACAGAGATATTTGGAATCAGCCTTTTTATTATCTGAAATTAAGTGCTCCATAGGTGCCGCCGAAGCCTTTGGCTCATCCTTGCTCCAGCCGCCCTGATTGTCACTGGTGCGTGGCTTACCAAAGGAAGGTATTGTTTCATTGTAGCCACTGGAGGCAGAAGCCGTAAAGGAATCCATGAGCTGGAATTCCTGGTTAAAGGCCTGCATTTCTTCTTCACTGATATAAGGATTGCCAAAGGGCATTTCCCCAAAGGTTGAAGGGGCATCCTTTACATTATTGACTCCGAAGCTGCCACGACTCCGGACACGGGATTTTGCCCCCGCCAAATCCGGTTTACCATCCTTGTCATCACAGGTCATACGGCATTTAGGAAAGGCAGAGCAACCCCAAAAATCACCGTTTTTGCCATGACGTTTCAATAACACGCCACTTTTGCACCGCGGACACACATTGGCAGCTTCACCGCCTTCTGTGGTGGAAGCCACCTGTAATTTGGCACCATAGGCCTTTTGACAGAGCTCTGTGGTGAATTTCACCTGATTTTCAATGAAATCGCTTAATGCGCCGTCCCCATCAGCCATGGAATGCAGTTTGTCCTCCCAAATAGCTGTAAAATCCGGATATGACAGTTCCTCCGGCATGGCATCAATGAGCATATAGGCCGACTGGGTAGGCTGGAGATATTTTTTCTTTCCGGTCTGGTTCATAAACTTACGACGGATAAGATCATCGATAATGGTAGCTCTGGTGGCCTCTGTACCGATGCCATATACATCCTTAAGCTTTTTCTTGGACTCTGGGTCCTTTACGAATTTGTGAATATCCTTCATGGCCGCCAACAGGGTAGAGGTGGTAAATCTCACCGGTGGCTTGGTGGCCTTCTGGCTCATTTCACCTTCAAGGTAAGTGACCCCATCCTTTTTCTTCATCATAGGCAAGGAAGCACTATCATCTTCCTCGCTGTTATCCCCGTTATCGCCATTTTCTTCGCTTTTATCCTTGGCCTGGGAGGTATAAAGGGCCTTCCAGCCCAAATCCAGCTCTACTCTGCCGCTGGCTGTGAAAAGCTCATCCTTGTAATCAATCTCGATTTTGGTCTGATTATATGTATGCACAGGATAGAACTGGGCAATATATGCCTGGGCCACCAAAAAATAAATATTCCGCTCCATCGGTGTCAGCTTCTCCGCCCCGGCCGGAACACGGGTGGGGATAATAGCGTGATGGGCAGAAATCTTCTTGTCATTCCAGGCGCGGCTCTTAATTGAACCATCTGCTGCTGCCGCCCACTTGGCCAGCTGCTCATCGCCAAAATTTTGTAAATGCTTTAAAATTGCCCCATTATCCTTGAACTGGTTGGTAGGCAAATACTCACAGTCAGAACGGGGATATGTTGTGAGCTTTCGCTCGTATAGCTTCTGGGCTGTATCCAGCACCTGCTGGGGATCATAACCAAAACGTTTTCCAGCCAGCACCTGGAGTGATGACAAGGAAAATGGCAGTCGCTGCTGCTCCTGCTTCTTGCTCTTGGTGTAGGCAGCTATAACACCATCTGTTGGGGCCTCGAGGAATTCCGCGAGCTTTGCATCCGCCACGGCCTTGTCCACCAGTCTGCCCTCAAAATCCAGACCAGCCTGAATATCCTTTGGCTTCCAGGTAGCGTAAAAATCTCCATTTTCATGGTGAAACTTACCCTTTATGGTATAGTAGTCCACTGGTTTAAAGTTTTCTATTTCCCGTTCCCTTCTCACCACTAAAGCAAGGGTAGGAGTCTTAACCCGTCCCACTGGAAGTACAAGGCGTCTATGGCCTGCCCTCTGGGCCGCCAGGGTATAGGCTCTGGATAAATTCATGCCAATAAGCCAATCTGCCCGTGCTCTGGCCAGAGCCGACTGTTTAAGGTTAAAAAACTCGCTGTTTTCCCTGAGGGAGCTGTTGGCTTCCTTAATGCTCTTTTCATCAAGGGCATTGAGAAGAATACGCCTCACTGGCTTTGTATTGCCAACAAAATCCAGCACTTCATCTATTAACAGCTGTCCTTCTCTATCCGGGTCACCTGCGTGAACGATTTCATCAGCCTTATCTATAAGTCCCTTTATAATATTAAACTGCTTGGCACAGGAGGCATCCACCAATAATTTCCATTCCGTAGGAACGATGGGCAGATCCTCTGCCCGCCAACTTTTATATTTTTCATCATACTCCTGGGGCTCAGCCTGCCTTAAAATATGACCAAATCCCCAAGTAACAATACCACCCTGGGTTTCGATAAAGCCGTCCCCCCGACGCATTGGTCCCGGAAGACATTTGGCAATTTCAGCCCCCATGCTTGGCTTCTCTGCTATATATAAACGCACTGTAAAAAAACCTCTCGAATAAAATCTGTTTAAAATTATTTATTACGCAAAAATTAACTTATATATTCCATACACCACCAGGAAAGTCCACAAAAGCAGTAATATTGTGGCCATTACCACAACTATGGGCAGGAACTTTCCATAATGGCCAGCACTATGCTCACAATCCTCCAGCACTTCCGGAGGGAGCAGTTGGCGCAGCCCCGCCAATATAGCCGGCACAACTACTGCATCATCCACAAGGCCAGCGGCGGGAATGGCATCAGGAACAATATCCACCGGACTGACGAAATATAAAATAGCCGCCAATATGGCAAGCCGAAATATCTTTGGGGTGCGACGATTTATAAGAGCAAAGAGCATAACAACAATGTCTTTGCGTATCATACGAAAAATCATAAAGAGCCGATTCATAACCTCATCTCCTTCTTCTGTATTTACTGCAATCATATACATGTCTATCATAATATTTTACCATGTTTCAATGTATACCACAAAACCCACATTAAAATATAATACTATAACAAAAAATATATAATTGACATATTATCTATGACATTTTATACTATCTATGTAATTAATAGTGCTTATCAATTAGATATAACTACCAAATTAAAATATGGAGGGCTTGTTTATGAAAGAAAAGGTTTTCCCTATCTCCCAGCAGCGCCTGGAAGAAATTATTGCAAAATACCCTACACCATTTCACATCTATGATGAAAAGGCTATCAGGGCAAACATCCGTCGCCTTTTTAAAGCATTCAGCTGGGCTCCTGAGTTCAGGGAGCATTTTGCTGTAAAGGCCACTCCAAATCCAAGACTCATGCAGATTTTGGCCGAAGAGGGTGCCGGCTCTGACTGCAGCTCCCTGGCTGAGCTTTGTCTTTCAGAGGCTGCTGGTATTACCGGTGAAAAAATAATGCTTACTTCCAATGATACCCCTGCTGACGAATTTCAGAAGGCCATTGAGCTGGGAGCTGTAATCAACCTTGACGACATTACCCACATAGAATATCTGGAAAAGCATGCGGGCATGCCAAAAATTATGTCCTTCCGCTACAACCCGGGGAATCTTATTGCCGGCAACGATATTATCGGCAAACCAATGGAAGCCAAGTACGGTCTTACCCATGATCAGATTCTGGAGGCCTATAAAATGGCCCAGGACCGCGGTGTAAAACGCTTTGGCCTTCACTGTATGGTTATTTCCAACGAGCTGAGAACTGAGGGATTTGCCCTTACAGCCTCCATCATGTTTAATCTTGCCAAGGAAATCAAGGAAAAGCTGGGCATTACCCTGGAGTTTGTAAATCTCGGCGGTGGTATCGGCATCCCGTATGAGCCTTCACAGGAGGAAGTTAATCTTGAGGAGGTAGGCGAAGCTATCCATAAATTGTATAATGATATAATGGTGCCAGCCGGTTTGGGTAATTGTGCCATCTGCTTTGAATCCGGCCGTGCTATTACCGGTCCTTATGGCTATCTGGTTTCCACAGCTATCCATGAAAAGCACACCTACAAAAATTACATTGGTCTTGATTCCTGCATGGCTAATCTCATGCGTCCTGCCCTTTATGGTGCTTATCATCATATTACTGTTGTGGGCAAGGAACACGCCCCTAAGGACCATGTATACGATGTAACCGGTTCCCTGTGCGAAAACAACGACAAGTTCGCCATTGACCGTCAGCTGCCAAAGATTGATATGGGTGATCGTATCGTTATTCACGACACCGGTGCTCATGGCCATTCCATGGGCTTTAACTACAACGGCAAGCTGAGAAGTGCAGAGCTTTTATTACGTGAAGACGGCAGCGTGGAAATGATTCGCCGTGCCGAAACTCTGGATGATTACTTCGCCACACTCACCGGTTTTGATGGGGCAATTATGAAGTAAAGCTGGGATAATTAATGTACAGTAATTTTATAGTATCTCTGGAGGCAGTCCTTCCTATAGCCATTCTTATAGGTGTGGGAATGCTGACAAAAAAAATGCAGCTGCTCACCAAGGATGAAATCGCCCATGTGAACAAGCTGGTGTTTAAGATTCTCTTTTTCTGCCTCTTATTTAAAAATATGTACCAGGCAGATTTCAGTATTGCCTTTCAGCCTCAGCTGCTGCTTTTTACCCTGATAGCCATTCTGGCTACCGTAGCAGTAGCCAGTGTTGTTGTTTGTTATTTCGTCACGGATAATAAACGGCGTGGGGCCATGATTCATTCCATTTACCGAAGTAATTTTATTATTATAGGTATTCCTGTGGCAGCCAATATTTATGGCCAGGACAATATCGCCATTACCGCTATGCTCATTACGGTGGTTATACCACTATATAACATTTTGGCCGTAACCATCTTTGAAACCTTCCGAGGCAACGAGATAAAACTGAAGCCTGTACTTCTGGGGATAGCCCACAACCCTATGATCTTGGGCTGTGTTGTTGGTATCATCTTTAATCTATGCCATATTGTAGTACCCAATGCAGTTTTAAAGCCCATTTTCCAAATAGGCAGTGCCACAACCCCACTGGCTTTAATTCTTTTGGGCGCATCCTTTACCATTTCCAGCATAAAGAAGGACCACCTGTCCATCATGCTGTGTACACTAGGAAGACTTGTAATTGCTCCGGCAATTATTCTGCCCATTGCTGTATGGATGGGATATCGAAATATTGAGCTGGTATCCCTTATGACTGTTTTTGCAGCACCATGTGCTGTGGTGGGCTTTACCATGGCCCAGCAAATGGACAGCGATTATGAACTGGCTGGCAACTGCATAATAATGACCTCTGGACTATCCTGCTTCACCATTTTCGGCTGGATTTTCCTTGGAAAGACTTTAGGGCTTATTTAAGCCCTTTTTCTTTATTTTAGACGCATTTTAGTGTATAATATCTCTGTTATGCAGATGGATTCATCTATATAATTTAATGCTATGGAGAGGTGTCCGAGTGGTCGAAGGTGCTTGACTCGAAATCAGGTGAGGTTAATAGCGTTCGTGGGTTCGAATCCCAACCTCTCTGTCATTCGTATCTAAATATTGCTCACCAGCAATCTCTTTTTTTAGGAGGAATTATTTTGTCAAATCGCGTTCGTACCCGCTTTGCTCCAAGCCCAACGGGCTATATGCATATC